>CAZFFP010000114.1:0-7222 GCA_964518215.1 uncultured Chitinophagaceae bacterium | reverse complement strand
TTTAGTTGTTCGAAAAATAATACATAGTAGAGCAGTTTTTTTCGGTGAAAATTTTCTGCGATTCTTCCATGATTTTCTCCGGTGTTATAATCAGGTATTGTTCAATTTCGGTATTGATGCGCGAAGCATCGCCCAACATTTCATAATACGCCAAATTCATGGCGCGGGTGAGCAGATTCACCTCCGAAAGCACCGAGTGTGATTCCAAACGGTTCTTCACTTTTTGCAATTCCTTATCGGTAATTTTTTCATTCTGCATTTTAGTTACTTCCATCATTATGGCTTTTTCAGCCGCATCCATGCTGATACCTTTTTGTGTTTTTCCTTCCACTACAATCAAACCTTCATCTACTGTTCCGGTAACATAACATTCAATTTCGCTGAACATTTTTTTATCTTTCACCAATTGCTGATATAATCGGGAGGATGCTCCATGCGACAATAAATCGCTCACCAAATCCATTACATAATAGTTTTCAGAATTGCGCTTGCCTACATGCCAGGCTTTAATAATGGTGTCGGAAGGTACATTAGCTTTCACTTCGAGATGGCGCGGACTGTCTTGATGAGGTTCTACCGGATAATTTCTTTCCCGGTTATTATAAGGTTCTATTTCGCCAAACCACTTTTCAGCCAACTCAAAAATTTTATGCGGTTTCACATTTCCGGCTACAATTAAAATAGCATTATCGGGGCGATAGTATTTGTTGAAAAAAGCCTGCACATCTTCGAGTGTAGCTTCTTCTATATGATTGAGTTCTTTGCCAATGGTAGGCCACTGATAAGGGTGTACTTTATAAGCAAGCGCAGACAGTTTATGCCACACATCGCCATAAGGCTGGTTGAGATAATTTTCTTTAAACTCTTCAGCAACTACTTTTCGCTGCACTTCGAGCGATTGCGCATTAATGTTGAGACTTTTCATGCGGTCGCTTTCGAGCCAAAAAGCTACTTCGAGATTTTCGACCGGAAGAATTTCGTAATAGTTGGTAATGTCGTTATTGGTAAAAGCATTGTTTTCGCCACCGGCACGCTGCAAAGGCGCATCGAAACTGGGCGCATTCAGAGAGCCGCCAAACATGAGGTGCTCAAACAAATGTGCAAAGCCTGTTTTATCGGGCATTTCATCGCGGGCACCCACTTTATATAAAACATTCATTGCCACCATGGGAGTTGAAGCATCTTCGTGCACCAATACCTGCATACCGTTCGACAAGGTGTATCGTTCAAATTTTATCATACGTTTATAACACTCATTAAGCGGCTAAAGTTACGGAAAGCTTGGGCAACTCATTTCAAGACAAAACCACACCATATTGTTTCCTATTTTTGCCCAACAAAAAATAATTGCTTGTCTGAATCATACAAAATATCGCTGCCGCAGTTTCAGGGACCATTTGATTTGTTGTTATTCTTTATTGAAAGAGACGAATTAGATATTTATGATATTCCAATTGCGAAAATCACCGATGATTTCTTGGCTTATCTGCATCAAATGGAACATTTGGATATTGAGCTGGCGAGTGAATTTATTTTGGTGGCTTCCACATTAATGCGCATTAAAGCCAAACTGCTTTTGCCCCGAAAAGAAACCGATGAGCAAGGTATTGAAATTGACCCAAGGAAAGAACTGGTTGATAAACTGATTGAATACAGAAAATACAAAGCAGTGCTCGATGAATTGCATTGGATGGAAGAAGAACGCCAAAAAATGTTTCTGCGGGGCAACATCCATACCGATATGCAGGCAGCTTTGAAAGAGCATGAGAAAGAAGCCGAATTGCACTCGCTCAGCATGTTCAAATTGCTGGATGCCTTTCAAAAAGTTTTAAAAAGGTTTGATGAGAATCAAAACAAACCACAACACGTGGTTATTAAGTTTGCATATACCATAGGAGATGAAAAAGATTTGCTTACCAAGTCTTTGAAAGTAGATAAAGTGAGCAATTTCAGCGAAGTGTTTGAATCGTGCAAAGACCGCATACATGCTATTTTCCGCTTTTTGGCATTGCTCGAATTAGTGCAATTGGCTTTCATTTATATTGAAGAAGTTGAAGGTATGAATCATTTTCAGGTGCGCCTGATTTCCGAAGAAGAGCGTCAGCAAAGCATTGCAGAGCGCGAAGCAAACCAAGATTAATTTTTTACTCCACCACAAATTCGGCATTCAGCAAATCTTCGGCTGCGGAAGATTTCCCTACAAAAACTTCGTGTGGCATTAATTCCACTTTCCATGATTTTGAATTTTCGTCATAGTAAGCAAGGTCTGCGGCTTTGATTTCAAAAGTGATGGTTTTGGTTTCGGAAGGCTGCAATAATATTTTTTGAAAACCTCTGAGCAGTTTTACAGGTCTGTCAATTTTAGAATTTTTGAAGCCCACATATAGTTGTGCCGCTTCTTCACCCGTTACGGTTCCGGTGTTGGTTATTTCTACAGAAACCTTCAACAAGCCGTTTTCATTTGGAACCACAGGTGTATGCACTTGCAGATTTTTATATGCAAACTGTGTGTAGCTCAAACCGAAACCAAACGGAAACGCCACGGGCTTTTGGGTTTTATCGAATAAAGTGTAGCCATGATAATAGCCGTAAGTTATGGTGTCGGCATAGGCATCGAAAAAAGGTAAATCTTTTTCATCTACAGGAACGGTGAAAGGCAATTTGCCGGAAGGATTTTCTTCGCCAAAAAGCAATTTTGCTAACGCGTTTCCGCCCTCCATTCCGTTGTAAAAGTGCATCATAATGGCGGGTGTTTTTTGTTTCCACGATTCCATAGTAACCGCGCTGCCGCTGAAAATGCACACCGCCACTTTATCGGTAACCGATGTTACAGCTTCAATTACTTTCAAATCGCGCTCGGGCAGTTCTAAGGTGAAGCGGTCGCCCTTGCTCATCATGCCGAGCCTTGTCAGCAAAGGGTCTTTGCCCTGGTCGCTGCGCCCGCCTTTCAGATGAATGTATTCGCCTTCTTCGTATTTATTGTATCCGGCTGCAATAATCACCACATCGGCTTCTTTGGAAATCTGTTTGATTTTTTCGAGGTCTTTTTCTTTGGCGTAAAGAATTTCTACTTCACTGCCCAAATAATTTTTTAAACCCTGAAACGGTGTTATCACATGTTTCGATTTCACTTTACTGCTGGCTTTGTCGCCATCGTTTTTATGTTTGGCTAATGAGCCTACAATGGCAATTTTTTTAATGTTGTTTTTTTGAAGCGGAAGAAAATGGTTTTCGTTTTTCAACAGCACCGCGCTTTTTTCGGCAGCTTCCAAGGCTAATTTTTTGTGTTCATCACTGGCAATCAGTTTTTTGGAATACTCCATTTCGTCTTTGCGCTGCTGCCATTCCAATTTGGTGCGCACAATGGGCAATACCAATTCGTCAATATCATTTTGAGAAATTTTATTCTCATCCAACAAGCGTTTTACTTTTTTGTAAGAGAAAAAATTTCCCGAAGGCATTTCTACATTCATGCCTGCTTTGATACCTTTTTCGGTATGGCGCAAACCCCAAAACCAATCGGAAGTGATGAAGCCGAGAAAGCCCCATTCTTTGCGCAAAATATCGGTGAGCAGATATTTGCTGTGCCCGCAATATTCGCCTCTGAATTGATTGTAGGCGCTCATGATACTTGCGGCTCCGGCATCCACACATTTCTTGAAATGCGGCAAATACACTTCCCGCAGGGTGCGCTCATCTGCCTGCACATCAATGAGAAAGCGACTGTTTTCCATGCTATTCAAAGCATAGTGTTTCACACATGCCATCACGTTGTGTTGCTGAATGCCATGGGTGAGCGCCACGCCCATTTCGCCCAGGAGAAAAGGATCTTCGCCATAAGTTTCCTGCGAGCGCCCCCAGGCGGGATGACGCAATACATTGATGCACACCGCACCCGAATAATTGCAACCTGCCGCACGCGCTTCCTTTCCCATCACTTCGCCTATGCGTTTTTCGAGCGCAATATCCCAACTGGCGCCACGCGCCATCGTTGCCGGAAAATTGGTGGATACCGCCACCGACACACCTCTCGGACCATCGGTAAATGAAATGGGAATCAAGCCGTATTTTTTGCTGCCGCCTGCATAAACCGGCAATGCATGTCCTTTAAAAAACATTCCCAAACCGGAGCGAAACACCCCTTTGCCGTGAATTTCGTTGACCTTTTCTTTCAAGGTCATTTGTGCCAAAATTTCTTTGGCGCGTGTATCGGTGGCTTCGGCAGTCATGGCAGCGGTTTTGGTGTTCATGATTTTTTCAGAACCGATGGAGCAACTGCCGCAAAGCATAGCGCCACACATCAGCAAAAAATAAGCTGGGAAAAAACGCATCGGTTGTCAGAAGAAATCCGCTTCAGGTTTATTGTTCAAAATGGATTCTATTTCATTGAGCATGCTGTCGGTAAGTTTTTGATAGACCTCTATAGTTTTAAGGTTTTCGTTCAACTGTTCCATCTTCGATGCTCCTAAAATCACGGTGGAAACATTCGGATTTTTCAAACACCAGGCAATAGCTAATTGCGATAAGGATGCGCCTATACTTTTGGCAATGGGTTCCAATTGTTTCACTTTTAGGATGCGGTCTTCTTTCAACACTTTTTCTTTCAGCCATTCCAAATCTGCTTCTTTCAATCGGGTGGAATCTTCAGGAATTCCATGATTGTATTTTCCTGTAAGCACCCCCGAAGCCAAAGGCGACCAAATAGTAGTGCCCAATCCTAAATCGCGATACACACGGCTGTATTCCACTTCAAAGCGGTGGCGATGAAACATATTGTATTGCGGCTGCTCCATTACGGGCGAAATCAGCCCGTAGCGCTCTGCCGCCAAATGTGCAGCAGTGATTTCCTGAGCACTCCATTCGGAAGTGCCCCAATACAAAACCTTTCCCTGCATAATGAGGCTGTGCATTGCCCACACGGTTTCCTCGATGGGCGTGTTGCGGTCGGGGCGATGACAGAAATACATATCGAGATAATCCACTTGTAAACGTTGCAAAGCGGCATCGCAGGTTTCCACCACGTGCTTGCGGCTCAATCCTTTTTGGTTGGGTTTGTCGCCTCCCCAAAACACTTTGCTCGACACTAAATAAGTAGAGCGGTCCCAATTCATTTTTTTCAGAATATTGCCCATCACCACTTCTGATTTTCCGTTGGCATACACTTCGGCATTATCGAAAAAATTTACTCCGTTATCATAAGCCAATCGCATGAGGGCTTCTGCAACAGCATCGCTTATCTGGTTGCCAAAGGTGAGCCACGAGCCTAATGAAAGCGCACTTACTTTCAAGCCTGAACGTCCTAATCGTCTGTATTCCATTTCCATAATTATGAGGATTAAACGTTAAACAAAATTGATTACAAGATTATAAAGTTATGAAGTGAAGCGGGAAACGAAACATTTGATTTGTTCAAAGAGCGCGGGAGGCTTTATATGCAATATATACACAATGTATCATCCAAAGAAACACGCCCAAAACATGATGAATTATTATAGCGAACTATTATAAACAAAATTGCACTTGGTTTCTATTTGCTCTTTGCAATTTTAAACAGGGAAAGTATGCCTAAGAGTTTAGTTATGAGTAAATTTGAACAAACAACTTCCTCATTATGGCAACCGAAGAAAAAAAAAGAAACGATATTCTGGAAGATTTTACGCCTCCTTCTAAAAAGTTTGTTGAAAATTTTACCAAACCGATGTATGCGTATTTCACTCCCGAATTTTTCGGAATTGAAAATTTAAACACCAAAAAACCCACATTATATGTAGCTAATCACACCATATATGGAGCTACCGATGGAACACTGTATGTAGCTGAAGCCTATCTAAAAAAAGATATTTTCATGCGCGGACTTGCCGATAAAATGCACTTCATGGTGCCCGGCTGGCGAGATATTTTTATGAGGTTTGGCTTTGCAAAAGGCAGTCGCGAAAACTGTTCGTTTCTGATGGAGCAAAAACAACATATTTTGGTTTTTCCCGGAGGCAGCCGTGAAATTTGTAAACGCAAAGGCGAAGAATATAAATTAGTTTGGAAAGACCGCACTGGTTTTGCACGAATGGCAATTCAACACGGATATGATATTGTTCCGATAGTGAACATAGGGGGCGATGATGCTTACGATATTATAAAAGACCCTGAAGAAGTGATACCCGATAACTTCATCGGTAAGTTCCTGAAAAAATCTTCTTTCTATAAAGATTTATTAAAAGGTGGCGAGCAAATTCCACCATTGGCATTTGGTGTAGGAAATACCATTTTTCCAAAGCCTGTAAAACTATATTTTTCCTACGGAAAAAGAATAACCACTAAGCGTTTCAAAAAAGATTTTGAAAACAAAGAGCATCAATGGCAATTGCGCAACGAAGTAGAATTACAAATGAATAGAATGATGCTCGAACTGATTGAATACCGCGCCAAAGATAAAGACAAAGACAAAGGCTTTTTAAGAAACATTCTGATGAGTGTGAAACGCGGTTGAGCGCTACCTCATCTGATTCAAAATATCCTGAGCTTGTTTGCCATAACCCGGATTCAGTTGCACGGCTTTGTTGAAGTATAAGCCCGCATTGCTTTTGTTCCCTTGAAGCGCATACGCATAGCCGAGATAAAAATATCCCTGTGCATTTTCCGGATACAATTGTATGCTTCTTCCCAAATGTGAAACTGCATCGTTGAAATTTCCTGTGCTCAGCAAAACAATGCCCATGCTGGTATGAATCATTTCACTGTTGGGATAACTTTTTAATGCTTGTTCAAAATAAGTTTTAGCCGATTCCAAATCGTTGTTGTTGAGCGCTTCAAATCCTTTGATGTCAGATTTATCACTACGCTGAATTACAGCTCCTATGGGTGTTCCGGCTGCTTTCACAGTATAAGCCGTTTGGTCGGGCGGAAACAAATTATTTTTCAATTGCCCGGGGCTGATATAGTCGCAATAGAACAAACCGTAATCCCATTCTTTTTCATGACGCTGATAATAGCGCACATATTGCACTTCGAATTTGTCTTCATAAGGTTTCAAATATTCGCGCACATGCACATAAGCCGAAGTGCCCACGATATGTTTTTTTCCGGCAGGCGGTTCGGGTGCATTTTTCACCAACCATTCAGTTGCTTCTTTCATGCTTTGCATCCAATAGTCGGTAACATAGTTGCCATGCGCACCCTGCAAGCCTCCTACAAAACTGTTGTAGTATAAATACTGGTAAGGATGACT
>CAZFFP010000113.1:0-7466 GCA_964518215.1 uncultured Chitinophagaceae bacterium | reverse complement strand
GTAATATTGCTGTTAAGATTTTTATCCATCTTTTTAAAATCTTATCACAATAAGGCTATATGCCGAAGGTGAAAACCTACAGCCCCGCTTCGGTGGGGCTTTTTATTTTCAATGAATATTCTATCTGCTTTTCAAAAGCATAAACTCTCAACTCATTTTTTCTATTTTGAGCACCGATTTCATTTTCGTATGGATATACTCAGAGGATTAGTTGGTATCGGATTTTTGGTTGGCACGGCATGGCTTTTAAGCAGCAGTATACGCGCTGTTAATTGACGGTTAGTCATTACCGGAATCTGATTGCAGTTTTTATTTGCATTTGCCGTGCTGAAGTTTTCTTATGTGCTTAAAGGCTTTCAGTTTATATCACCACTCAACTTATCGCCCAAAGCATTTTCGTGCAATGCTTTGTATTCCTGCACAGCACCGAAATCTTCTCCGTCAATAATGAAATGATTGCCTTTTACTTCGCCCAGATGTAAATAGGGCAAATTATTTTCTGTAAGAAAACGCGCTAATGCAATTTGATTTTCGGGTATTACACTCACTACTACCCGGCTTTGCGATTCGCCAAAAAGGAACGCGTCTTTGCGGATGTTTTTATCGGTTTTAATATCGAAACCTAAAGTGCCGTAAAAGCCCGATTCGGCAAGCGTAACAAACATGCCGCCATCGCTCACATCGTGTGCCGAATCAATCATTTGCTGTTCAATGATTTGCATCAACACTTTTTGCAAATGATGTTCTTTTTCCAAATCGAAATAGGGTGCGGGCGATTGTTTCACTTTCAAATAGCGCAGCAAATATTCCGAAGAAGCAATATCGTTGTGCGATTCGCCCAAGAGATAAATCTGTGCGCCTTCGTTTTTGAAATTCAAAGTCATGCGTTTGCTCACATCTTCCACCAAGCCCAACATACCGATAGTGGGTGTGGGATACACCGGATACACATTTGCTCCATCGGAACTTTGATTATAGAAACTCACATTGCCACCGGTAACGGGCGTGTCGAATTTTTTGCAGGCTTCGCCCATGCCTTTCACCGCCATCACAAACTGCCAATACACTTCAGGGTTGTATGGATTTCCGAAATTGAGGTTATTGGTAATTGCCAGCGGCACACCGCCCGAGCACACCACGTTGCGAGCCGCTTCTGACACGGCAATCTGTGCTCCTTTGAAAGGGTCGGCATACACATAGCGACCATTGCAATCTACTGTAACCGATAATGCTTTTTCTGTGCCATTGATTCTGATGAGCGCAGCATCGGCCGGGGCGTTGGTTACCATGTTGCGAATCTGCACCATCGAATCGTATTGCTCATATACCCAACGCTTGGAACAGATATTGGGCTGTGCAATTAAAAATTTTGCTACATCTTTAAAATTGTCGGGCTGCACCACCGATTGAATGTCGAATTTTTGCAACTGAGCAATGTAGGCAGGCTCGTTGTATTCGCGCTCATACACCGGAGCGCCACCACCTAACACCAGCGATTCGGCAGGCACATGTGCCACCAATTCATCGTGCATAAAATATTCAATCCATTCGGTGTCGGTAACTTCTCCAATAATTTCGCAGTGAATATCCCACTTGTCGAAAATCTTTTCCACTTCGACTTCTTTGCCTTTCTTCACCACAATCAACATGCGCTCCTGCGATTCTGAAAGCAAAATTTCCCAGGGCTTCATGTTTTCCTGACGGGTAGGCACTTTATCTAACCAAATCTTCATGCCGTGTTTGCCTTTGGCACTCATTTCGCAAGTGGAACAGGTGATACCTGCCGCGCCCATATCCTGCATGCCCACAATGGCATTGGTGGTTTCGATGAGTTCCAAAGTGGCTTCTAACAATAATTTTTCCTGAAAGGGGTCGCCCACCTGCACGGCAGGAAGGTCGTTCACCGAATCTTCGGTAATATCTTTTGAAGCGAAAGCGGCTCCGTGAATGCCGTCTTTGCCTGTAGTAGAACCCACGATGTAAACCGGATTGCCCACGCCTTCGGAAATTGCCGATACCGTGCACCCTACTTTTGCTATACCTACCGACATGGCGTTCACCAGCGGGTTGTGTTCGTAACATTCTTCAAAATACACTTCGCCCGCAACAGTAGGCACACCGAAAGAATTGCCATAATCGCCAATGCCTTTCACCACACCGCGCAACAGGTGTTTGGTTTTTTCAGAATCAATACTTCCGAAGCGTAAAGAATTGAGCGCTGCCACCGGACGCGCGCCCATCGTGAAAATATCTCTGTGAATACCGCCCACTCCCGTAGCTGCACCCTGATAAGGTTCGAGTGCCGAAGGGTGATTGTGCGATTCGATTTTGAAAGCACAAGCCAAGCCATCGCCTATATCAACGAGTCCGGCATTTTCTTCTCCGGCTTCCACCAACAATCTGCCGCCTTTGCGGGGCAAAGTTTTCAGCCAGCGAATGGAATTTTTATAAGAACAATGTTCGCTCCACATCACGGCATACACGCTGAGTTCGTTGAAGTTGGGTGTTCTGCCCAAAATCTCTTTTATTTTTTCAAATTCTTCGGGCAATAAACCTAATTGTTGAGCCTGTTCGAGAGTAGCCAATGCTTGTGAAGTGGTAGCGCTTTGCATGAATGATAAATTGAAGGGGCAAATTTAAGGGTTATTGATGAATGGGATTTTAAATTTTTATAGTATTCAATATCAGCAGGGATTTTTATCAATATTTATAAGATGAAATAATGACACTTTCAAATTGCTTGAAAATTTCTATTTTCATCGGGCATTTTCAGCAAAATTATTTCACCAAAAAAACCAATCAACATGAATAACTTAAAATGGCTTTTCTTACCCGTATTGATACTTGCGGTATTATCGGGTTGTAAAAAAGATGATGACGATGATGATGACGATGATGGTGTAACCATGCCTAAAGCATCTACTCCGGTTACCGATATTGACGGCAACACTTATAAAACAGTAGAAATAGGCACACAAATATGGATGGCTGAAAACCTCAAAGTTACAAGATATCAGGATGGAGATTCCATTGCCTATGTTCCTCAAAATAATTTATGGAACATCAACACCACAGGAGCTTTCTGTTTTTACAACGACAGTTCTCATTACATCAATAAGTATGGCTTGATGTATAATTTTTATGCGGGCGCCAACAGCAAAAACATTTGCCCTACGGGGTGGCATATACCTACTATGGCAGAATGGAATACTTTGGTTGAATTTCTTGGAGGCACGGGCTTTGCCGGAGAAAAATTAAAAGCCAAAACCGGATGGAAAGTGGATATAGAAGAACCCAACAACAATATCAGCGGGTTCACGGCTGTGCCGGGTGGCAGACGCACACAAAATGGCGATTATGGTCAACAGGAGCGATACGGATATTATTGGTCATCGACTTCTTTTGATACAAATATCGGTGGCTTGATAAGGTTAGACAGAGAGGAGCCGATTGTTACGTATCCTACCACAGGAATTTTCAAAAATTATGGTCTTTCATGCAGATGTGTGAAAGATTAATTTATTTCTGAAAAAATAAATCAGGACTTGTTGAGTTTTATTAAATCCTGAACCCGATGCCACGAAATAAAAATAAACATTGATTGTCGTGGTAATTTATAAAAACCTCAGAGTTGTTGTTTTTTTTAAAAAATATCAGTCAGAATTTGTAGTATTCGATTCATTAATGATATAGAGTGGGCGGTTGCGCACATTGGTACTGATACGGCTAATGTATTCGCCAATGATGCCGATGCCGATGAGTTGTATGCCGCCCAAAAACAACACACTAATCATGAGCGAAGCCCAGCCGCTTTGGTAGCGGACATTTTCGGGATTGAAGCGCTCATAAATGGTGAACAGAATAAGTATGAATGCTACGCCCGAAACAAAGAAGCCCATAAACGTGGCGAACTTCAACGGAAAATCTGAAAATGATGTGATGCCGTCTAATGCGAAGCGAATCATTTTTTTATAAGTGTATCCGGTTTTGCCACCATGACGTTCGTCCCGGTCGTATTCGATATAAGTTTGGTTAAAACCAATCCACGAAATCTGCCCACGCAAAAACTTATGTTGCTCAGGCATTTTTTTCAGATAATCTACAATCTTGTGGTCCACCAAACGGAAATCACCGGTATCTACCGGAATGGAAATAGAAGTGATGCTTCCCAAAATGCGATAAAACATTTTTGCTGTCCACAATTTCATAAAACTTTCGCCTTTGCGTCTTCTGCGTTTAGCATATACCACCTGATAGTTTTCGTGTTTCCATTTTTGATACAGGTCGGCAATGAGTTCGGGCGGGTCTTGCAGGTCGGCATCAATAATCACTACGGCTTTGCCTTTGCAGGCATCAAGTCCTGCGGTAACCGCAATTTGATGTCCGAAGTTGCGGCTGAAATCAATGTATTTGATGCGCGGGTCTTTTTCCCTGAGCGCTTTCACTTTCTGAAGCGAATCGTCTTTGCTGCCATCATTAACGAAAATGATTTCGCGGTCGGGAGTAATATCATCGCACACTTTTGAAAGGCGCTCATAAAGCGTTTCGATGTTTGCACTTTCATTATAGATAGGTATGATAATAGAGAGTTCCAACAGGAAAGAATTTGCTTGCGAAAATAAAGAATATAAGACAGAGTAATGATTTGGTTAAAAGCGCTTTTAAAACACCCTCATAAACCCGCCACGCCTTTTCTGATTTCCTGCAAAAAAGGTGAAGCAAAAACAAATTCATTCAGAATCTGGTCTTTGGCAGTGAGCACTTCTTTGCCGCTTCCCTCCCATTGTTTTTTTCCTTCGTAAAGAAAAACAACTTTATCACCAATGCCGATAACAGAATTCATATCGTGTGTATTCACCACCGTAGTAATGTTTAAATCGCGGGTGAGTTCCTGAATCAGGTTATCTATAACTATGGCGGTGCGGGGGTCTAAGCCCGAGTTGGGTTCATCGCAATAAAGATATTTCGGTTCTAATGCAATGGCTCGCGCTATGCCTACGCGCTTCATCATGCCTCCGCTAATTTCAGAAGGATATTTATCGTGCGCTCCTTGCAAACTGACTCTTTCCAAAACATAATCTACTCTGGCTTTTTTTTCTTTAGCCGTATTAAAAGTGAACATATCTAAAGGGAAGCGCACGTTTTCTTCTACAGTCATAGAATCGAACAAGGCATTGCCCTGAAAGAGCATTCCTATTTCTTTTCTAATAGCTCGCTGCTGTTGGAAATTCATTTTGGTAAAATCGCGCCCATCATAAATAATGGCTCCCGAATCTACAAACAGCAAACCTACCATGCTTTTCATCAAAACCGTTTTGCCTGAGCCGCTTCTGCCAATAATCAGACTGCATTTTCCCGCTTCAAAAACAGCAGAAATATCTTGTAATACGTGCTGTTCGCCAAACGATTTATTTACGTTTACTACTTCTATCATAATATCATGAGGGCAATAACAAGGTTAGCAATAATAATCATGATGCTGCCAAACACCACCGCACGGGTGCTTGCCGCGCCAATATCGAGCGCACCGCCCGAAGCAAAATATCCCTGATAGCAGGCAATAGAGGTCAAAAGAAAAGAAAATACCACTGATTTTACATACATCACCCACACATTAAAGGGGTCGAAATTATCCTGCAGTCCGCGCACATATTCATCAATAGAATAAGTACCCGATGCAATACCCACCGCCAGCCCTCCACCAATACCAAAGGCTACAGCGAGAATAATCAAAAAGGGCACTACAAAAATGGCAGCAAATATTTTCGGTCCCACCAGATATGCAGAGGTATTCACGCCCATTATTTCCATGGCATCTATTTGCTCGCTGATGCGCATAGTGCCCAATTCGGAAGAAATATTAGAGCCTACTTTTCCTGCCAACAGCAAACAAGAAAGTGTTGGCGCCATTTCGAGAATCATGGAGTCGCGCACAATGTAGCCTACCCACCAAACGGGCACAAAACTATCTTCCAGTTGATATGAAAACTGTATGGCGGTAACTGCGCCCACAAACAACGACATGATAGAAATAATACTGAAGGAACCAATGCCGATTTGGTTCATCTGCCGGAATCCTTCTTTCCAATACATGGCGGCATTCTCCGGGCGGGCAATCATGCGCTTGAGGAGTAACAGATACTTTCCGAAATGAAAAAAGAAGTTCATGGCAAATAAAAATACGGGCTAAAAATAATTGAAAATTACATGGAAAGGATACTTAACTTATCAGACAGTGTGGTTTCGCTTAAAAAAAGATACTTAATCAATATACCGTTTCAATATCGGCTCATAGGTATCAATTCTTCTGTCGCGCAAAAAGGGCCAGTGGGTGCGATAGAAGTTTGTTTCTTTCAAATCTAATTCCTGCACATGAACGGTTTCATCGGTATGTGATGCCTGAAACAAAATTTTTCCGAACGGATTCGCCACAAAGGAGCCGCCCCAAAACTGCATATCGCCTTCTTTGCCTACCCGATTCACCGATACCACATGCACACCGTTGGCAATGGCATGTGCGCGTTGTGCGGTAAACCACGCATCGTATTGTTCTTTGTTTACAGATTCTTCCTGAGTGGCTGCCCAACCGATAGCGGTAGGATAAAATAATATTTCAGCGCCCATTAATGAAGTAATGCGAGCCGCTTCGGGATACCATTGGTCCCAACAAATCAACACGCCTATTTTGCCAAATTTGGTTTCAAAAACTTTATATCCGTTGTCACCCGGAGTGAAGTAAAATTTTTCGAAATAGCCCGGGTCATCGGGAATATGCTGTTTTCTATAGGTTCCCATATAAGTTCCATCGGCATCGAACACAACAGTAGTGTTGTGATACAAACCCTCGGTTCGTTTTTCAAAAAGAGAGGCTATGATTACCACGCCCAACTCTTTCGATAATTGCTCAAAAGCAATAGAAGATTCGCCTCCGGGAATTGCCTCTGCCAGATTGAAATTTTCGTATGCTTCTACATCGCAGAAATAGAGCGAACGAAACAATTCTTGCAAACAAATAATTTGCGCTCCGCCCGATGCAGCCTCTCTGATTTTTTCAATGGCTTTCATCAGATTAAGTTGCGGGTCCGCAACACATGCTGATTGTATTAAGCCTACTTTTACTTTGGTCATGACAATAATTTAGAGGCAAAAATAAGGGTTTAGGCTTTGGCAGTTTTGGCAACAAGGATACTCTCATTAAAACTCTTCGAGCAGGGTTCTGAATGCAACAAATTGTTGTCCGAATTTTTCAAAGGCTTTTTGTTGAAGTGCAGGCGCAAATTCATCGCGATACCTCAAATATGTTTCCTTGTTTTCACAAAAATATTGTGCCACGAATGTTGGTCCATCGGTATCGTCTTGTTCCAACAGCCGTGAAAGTTTATGCCCTGTGAAACATCCGGTTGCCAATACTTCCGGAATATGTTCCTGTTTCATCCATGCAGCCCATTCATCGGCAATTTGCCAAT
>CAZFFP010000112.1:0-8187 GCA_964518215.1 uncultured Chitinophagaceae bacterium | reverse complement strand
GGACTCATCAAAAAATCGTTCATAGAACCGGTAAGCCCGTTAATCATCACTACGGTTTTGTGAATCGCAGCATCATAATTTTCAGGAAACGTTTCTGAGTAGTGCAGCCATACATCATTGATGAAAACAAATTTCCCTGTAGGAGGGAATTTCCTTTTAAGCAACTTTTGAATATCTTCTGAAGTCATAGTGAATATTACAATTGCCTCATCGCTTCTGCAATCAATTTATCGTTTTCATTTGAAGACCTCTCTAAATGATGAATAATGTTTTGAAAGTCTTTTTCGCTACGATTTTGGCTCAATTTGAACTTGGCTTCCCAACGAACATTGGTCATTTTAAAAGCAACAATATGCGGCAGCAATGCATTAATTTTTTTGGGCGAAATTTTGTCCCAGGTTCTTCCTTTTGGATTTTCTGATTCATAATGATTGGTCAGCAACTTTACAGCCTCTAATTTTTCCGTTTCATTAAAAGGATAAAATTTTCCGTAAACATGTACGGCTATATAATTCCAGGTAGAAACATTATCGCTTTCGTACCATGACGAAGAAATGTAAGCATGTGCTCCGTGAAAAATTGCCAACCCCTCTCCTGCTTCCAATATTATTTTACTCACCGGATTTTGTTTTGCCACATGTGCCATCAATTCAAAACTCCCTTTTTTTTCTTCAAGCATAAAAGGGATATGAACCGCATGCAATTGCTCGTTATCTGCCACTAATATGCCGAAGGGATTCTGCTGAATGAAAGCAGTGGCTTTTAAAATATTATGTTCTTTGAATTCGACCGGTACAAACACGTGTTAAAATTAAGTACTAAAAAACATCCGTAACACTATTGTAATGCTAATGTTACGGACACAAATCTTGAATTAAAAATCAATCAAACACCAATTTCAATTCCACTCTGCGGTTAACAGCTCTGCCTTCAGGCGTGCTGTTATCGGCAATGGGTTGAGTAGCCCCGAAAAATTCTACCATCAATTGCGAGGTGCTTACGCCTCTTATTACTAAATAGTCGCGCACTGCCTCTGCTCTTTGTTTGGAAAGTTGCATATTGGTTTCGGGTCTGCCTGTGTTATCGGTATGTCCGGAGATTTTCAATTTGGCATTGTCTTTAGTAATCAATAAATCTGCAAGTCCGTCCAAATCTTTTAGCGATGTTGACTTAATGACGGCTCTTCCGCTTTCAAATTCCAGATTATTAAATGCACGGTCTATTATCTCCTGTTCTTTTTCTTCAATAATGGGGCAGCCGCGATTTTCTCTCGGACCAGGTGTCAGCGGACATTCGTCTTCATGGTCGGGCACGCCATCGCCATCGGTATCGGGCCACGGGCAGCCATCGTTTTCGGCAGGACCAGGAACATCAGGACAATTATCAATATTGTCGGGCACACCATCGCCATCGCGGTCGTCATAAGGGCAACCATCGTTTTCGGCAGGACCGGCAACATCAGGACAACGGTCTATATTGTCAGGTACACCATCGCCATCACGGTCGCCCCAGGGGCATCCGCGATTTTCAACAGGACCGGCAATATCAGGACAATCGTCTTCATGGTCGGGCACACCATCACCATCGCGGTCGGCTACGGGCTTTGCTTCTACTTCTATTGGGCAACCTCTGTTTTCCCAAGGTCCGGGCACTTTTTTACATTTATCTTTTCTGTTAGAAACCAAATCACCGTCTTTATCTTTCGGTTTGCCATGAGGAATCGGAATTTTCAGCGCGAAATAAAAATCGCTTCCGTATAACACATCGTTGCCTCTGAAATTAAACAGGTTATCGGTTCCAAAAACCAAAGGACCCAAACGCAGCATAGCTCCCAAGCGGTGCATATCGAATGTGGGTTGATAAGAATAAGGCAAAGAAAAACCAAACCATCTGAACTCTACCCGAGGGGTTAAGCTATAAGTGCCGATGCTTCTCATGCGGCTATCGGTGGCATAGCGATTCACCGACATAAAAGCAGTATGATTGAGATAAAACGGTTTCCAAATATTCCAGTCTAACTGATAAGAAATCGCAGTAGGCAATTGCATTTTGAAATCGCGCTGGTCGTTGGTTGTTCTGTTAAAGTTCACATTGAGTGTATCGTTAAAATCGTCTAAGCCTTGCAAATTAAAACCTCCGATATACCAGTTTTGAATATCGGCATTGAAGTTTCCGGTTTCAAACGATTTGTCGAAGCGCACCCTTCCAATATCCACTACCGAAAAACCGGCTTTGAGTTTATACTTGTTTTTGTAACGCATCCAGTTATCGGTGCGACCATCCATTTCATACTGATATCTGTCTGCTGCATTTTTTCGCCACTCATACACAAAGCCGAAATCGTAACCGAAAGTAGGTTTACCGGTTATATCAAATGAAAAATCTTCGTAAAGATTATTATTGATATTGGTTGCCATTCCGTAACGAACATCTGAATTGTAAATAGAAAGGGTATCGTTGGTTTTAAATTCATATTCGAGCCTGTCGGAATAAAGATATGCTGCTGCAAGCCCCATGAGATATTTAATGCGCACTGCGCCTTTCAAATAGTGGTCGTTGATATGAATGATTTCTCTGCCATAAGTGAGTCCTATTTCGCTCCAGTTCATCATATTGATGTTGAGGTTTTCGTTCACATGGCGCTGATACCATAAGGGTTGATATTTTAATTCCTCAAAAGAAAGTTTTGCCAATTCAGGTCCCACATTATCGAGGTTGACCATCATGCGATTTTTGGTAGTAATGGCAAATGAATTTTTCTGATTGATAGAAACCATGAAATTAAATACCGGAAGCGCAGTTTGGATGTTGAGATAAACCGATTTGTTTTTATCGTTGATTCTGTCCCACATATAACGGTCTTTAAAATCGGAACTGTCCCAGCCCTTGTCTCCAATAACCCAACGCTTCAATCCCACATAATTATTCATAACATGGTAGTTGAAATGCGCCAAACTCATATCGAACTTGAAACGGCTGTCAACAATAGAAGCAGGTTGCAAATCAATAGCGTTGACACCCGCATAATTATCGTTCATCCAGCCTAACTGTTCCTGTGCAGAAATTTTTCCTAAGGAACAAAACAACAGAAAAGACATTAATAAAAGTTGCCTTGATTTCATGATAAAATGGTTTTAGTTCAGCAAAAATAACTGATGCTGAATGGAAAGCACTATTAAGATATGATGTTTAAAGTGTGTTTTGTCTAAAATTGAGAGCAACAAAAACTACTCCACCACCTGATAAATATCGGGAAGATTTCTGCCGAATTCGTCATAATCCAACCCATAGCCAACCACAAATTCATCGGAAATAGTAAATCCTGTAAAATCGGGCTGAATAGGATATTGTAATTTATTCGGCTTGAAAAGCAGTGTAGCTATTTTGATTTGTGCCGGCTGTTGATTTTGAAGTTTAGGAATAAACTCGTGCAGGGTTTTACCCGAGTCAACAATATCTTCAATAATTACAACATGCCTGTCTTTAAGATTTTCGGGCATAGGGATAAATTCCTTTACTGAGCCGGAAGAAGCCATGCCCTCATAAGAACTCAGGCGCACAAAAGTAACTTCGCAGTCCATTATTTTAATATGCTTCATGAGGTCGGCAGCAAACAAAAAAGCGCCTTTCAGAATGCAAATGAAGATGGGATTTTTTCCGATAAACTCCTGTTCGATTTCGTGCGCTAAAACTGCCACACGTTTCTGAATTTCGGGTGCCGGAATAAAAGGCTTGAATGTTTTGTCTTTGAGTTGTATCAAGGTGGGTGCAGTTACTTTTCTACAATTAATCTTTGTCCTACAGTTAAATTATTATTCTTCAAATGATTCCATTCCATCAACTGCTCTACAGAAACGCTGTAAGTTACCGATATTCTGTATAGTGTTTCGCCCGGCTCAACGGTATGATATTTAACTGGCGTTGAAGGTTTCTGTTCGGTTTTTGCCGCTGCGGCAGATTTGCTCACTATTAACCTTTGACCTGTGCTGAGGTTGTTATTGGTGAGTCCGTTCCATTGCATCATATCATCAACACTGATGTTGTAGTCTTTCGATATTCGATACAAAGTTTCGCCCGGCTGCACGGTATGATACTGAACTGAAGGAGCGGGTTTGGTTTCTAATGGTTCAGGTTTTTTCTCAGGGATAAAAGGCTCGGGTTTGGGCGTTGGAGGGGCGGGTTGGGTTTCAGTAGCAGGCAATGATTGATACCCTACAATAAGTTTTTGTCCGCGACTCAGATTATTGTCGGGCAGTTGGTTCCATTGCATCACTTGTTCCACCGTTACATTGTAATTGACAGATATTCTATAAAGCGTTTCGCCCGGCTGCACAAAATGATATTTCGGGAAAGATTTTTCTGCCGTTTTTGGCGTTGGTATTTCTTCTCTTACTTCCGGCTTTGGAGCAGGTTTCTTTTCTTCTTCAATTAAAGGTTCATCGGGTTGGGGCTGCACCTGTGCATGTCCATCTTTTGAATAACCTACTATAAGATTGTCGCCAAAATCTACACGGTCGGTAGTCATATTGTTCCATCGCTTAATATCGCTAGTGCTTACACCATACCAATTGGCAATGCTCAACAACGATTCTTTGGGCTTCACGGCATGATATATCGGTTTGAAAGGCGATGGCTGCAATTTTAAGTCGTCTATTGATTTCACTTTATCGGAAGTGTATCCAACTATCAATTCCTGACCGATGGATAATGCAGCGCCTTTCAAACGGTTCCAGTTTTGGATTTCTTCCATAGTAACATTATACATCATTGATATGCCATAGAGTGTTTCCTTAGGCTGAACCGTATGATAGAGTGATTTTGAAGGCTCGGTTTTCCCGGGCGGCTCAGGCTTAGCGATTTCGGGTTTTGGCGCAGGCTTATCTTCTTTTATTTCAGGTTTTGGTTCGGATTTTTCGAGTTGCGGAACTGGTTTGTCTTTGATTTCGGTTTTGTCTTCTTTTTTTTCGGTGATGCCGCGTATTTTTTCATACAACGCTGCTACTTCTTTTTCAGATTTCAGGCGTGGTTTCTTTTTGGCTTTCTTTTGCAATTCCAATACAGCACCAACCGAAGGCTCTTCGCCCGATACCATTCTGTTCAATGTATAAAAATTGGAAAGCCTGATGCCTTCCTTTTGAGAAATGGAATGCATGGTTTCATTTTCCAATACTTTGTGGCGCACACTGAAGCCTTTGGTTTTTTTCTTCTGAAGAAAAACTTTTGAACCCGGAATGAGATAAAACCCCGTGTCCTCAATGGTGAGGTCGTTAAAACTCAAGAGTTTGTCTAAAGAAACTCTCATGTTCTCTGAAATTTCATCAATGCTCTGATACTTTTGGGCAATGACTGTTTTCAGTCCGTTGAATATATACACCTTGTTATCAAGGGCTTTCACCACATCTTCTTTGGTTTCAAGGCTCTTAGAAAGTTCGGGATTAGCCGTGTCGTATTGATGCAGTTTTCTTTCTTCAATAATTCTGATAAGCAAATTGGCATATTGAGGGTTGGTGGCATATCCGGCATCTTTCAAGCCCTTTGCCCATGCTTTGTAATCCTTAGGGTCTAATTTGAAAAGATGGGCATAGCGCGGTCGGGTGCGCAAAAATTCGGAATGGTCGTGCCAGGAATCTATAGCTTTATCATACACCCGAAAACATTCGTTGGCGGCATCATCATTCATGTAATAACCCTTACCTTGATAATTAGCATGGCATTTTATACCGAAATGATTATTGGCTTCCCGGGCTAAGTTGCTGTTGCCAAAATTCGACTCCAAAATGCCTTGTGCTAATTTGATACTTGCCGGAATACCGGTTCTGCGCATTTCTTTGGTAGCAAATGGGGCAAACTCCTGAATATAGTCTTCAATAGTATATTGCTTGAGTTTGTGAGATTTATCGCCCTGTTGCGCATAAGCAGCAAAGTTGCAAAGCCCCAAAAAGACAACCATCAATAAATAATGCTTCAGCGACAATTTTATTTGTTTATTCAGCCTACAAAGATAAAGGGCAACCACTGTTATGATAAATTTATTTCCCAACAACGATTTTGCGTGAGTGGAAGTATTATTATACAGTTTTAAAGAAGCATTGGTTAGAAAACCGAAAAGTCTTTGATTATTGAAACAGTTCGGCAATTTTGGAGTTTTTACACCGTTCTGCATATTTCCGAACGGTTGCATCAGAAAATTCAGACTCATCATTTACACGAAACAACATTTCGGTTTTACCAAAGTTTAAAACAGCCGATTCTGAAGCGGCATTTTCGTTTCCGTTGAAAACAATCCCCATTAACGGAATATTTCTTTGACGAAGCAATGCTATACTCAATAGTGTATGATTGATGGAACCGAGATAATGTTTGGAAACTAAAATTACCGGAAGCTGAAGTTGACCGATAAGGTCGGCAACGAGAAAATTATCTGACAAAGGAACCAAGAGTCCACCGGCTCCTTCCACCACCAAATGATTGTCGGTTTCAGGAATTCGGAAACTTTCTGATAAAATTTCAGTTTGCTCCATCTGCGCTGACAAGTGTGGCGAAACCGGAATTTTAAATGAATACACGGATGGGTGCATGACAAATTTTCTGCTAACTAACGATTCAATAAATTCGGTATCGGGCGCGCCCGTTTGAACCGGCTTCCAGTAATCAGCGCCAAACGCCTCTACCAAAATGGCGCTCACCACCGACTTGCCCACATCGGTTCCGATGCCCGAAACAAAAACTTTCATTTGAGTAATTCATTTAATTTGTTAATCAATGCTTTTACCTGCGTTTGAGTATTGAAAGAATGCAAACATATCCTAATTCGTTCGCTACCCCTGGCAACAGTCGGATACAGAATAGCTTTGGCATAAAATCCTGCTGCTTCCAACTGTGCCGAAACATATTTTGCCCGCTCGTTTCCGGGAATAATGATGCTCTGAATGGGTCCTGGAGATGGATGATAGTCATTTGGCTTATACACTTCTAAATTATTTGCAAACAAATCTATTAACCCTTTGATTTTGTGCCTTTTATTATTTTGTTTTGCCAAAATGTCATAGGCGCTATTGATACTTACAAGACTATGAAATGGCAAGGCTGTAGTGAAAATAAATGAACGGGCATAGTTGATTAAAAACGACTTCAGCAGCTGCGAACCTAACACTGCCGCCCCGTGGCAACCCAAAGCTTTTCCGAAGGTATGCATTCGTGCAAACACATCTTTTTGTAAATCAAGCATTTGAACTAAACCTTCGCCCTTTTCGCCTATTATCCCTGTGGCGTGCGCTTCATCAACTATCAGCTTAGCCTCATACTGTTTGCAAAGCAAAATCAGTTCTTTCAATGGGGCAAGGTCTCCGTCCATTGAATATAAACTTTCGATTGAAACAAAAGCATTCAAATAGTTCATTTTCAACTTACTATGCAAATCATCAATATTGTTATGACGGAATGAAACAGCTTCGGCTCTGCTCATTTTTATGCCATCACGGATGGAGGTATGGACCAATTCATCATAAATGATTAAATCGCCCGGTTGAGGCACACTAGAAAACAACCCAAGATTAGCATCATAACCTGAGTTAAACATTAAAGATGTTTCTGAATTGTGGTAATTGGCAATTTTAGATTCGAGGCGTTCGATGTATTCAGAATTTCCTGAAATTAACCTCGAACCGGTGGCACCCCATTTATGTAAAGGATGCCTCTTCAGCTCCTCCTCTACCCTATATCGAAGCAATGCCGAACGGGAAAAACCGAGGTAATCGTTGGAACAAAAATCAACCAAATGGTCTTTATTTGCCAAATGACGAATGGACAAATCAGATGTTCTCCGGTTCAGAATTGCCTGCAACTGATTTTCGAAAGACGACATTTTGTCTGCTTGTAGATGGGTCCTACCCCGTAGGGTAAGCGTATAAAATTAGGCTAAAACTTTCTCTTCCTTATAAGCCACTCTCGGTTTCAAACCCAAAAGCACAAACATGGCTTTATCTTCATCGAACGAAGGATTGGGCGTAGTTAACAGCTTTTCGCCCGAAAAAATAGAATTAGCGCCCGCCATAAAACATAATGCCTGCTGCTCCAGAGTCATTTGTTCGCGACCGGCAGAAAGGCGCACCATCGCTTTGGGCATGGTAATGCGGGCAGTGGCAATCATGCGAATCATTTCCCAAACCGATACTTTAGGTTGGTTTT
>CAZFFP010000111.1:0-8290 GCA_964518215.1 uncultured Chitinophagaceae bacterium | reverse complement strand
GAACATCAGTCAGGTATTGGCGCACCCGCAACAAAACACTATCGGCATTCGATGTGTATGGTATAAATCCGGTGGTAGGATAATCTTTAACGAAATAAGAGAACGGTGTAAAAGGAGAAAGCGAAAGGGTAAAATTGTCTAAAAAATCATTGGTGAATACTTCATACACATCGTAGGTAAACTCTAAGTTACGGTCGTCTGCATAATTGTTTCGGTAGAAAATATTGAAATCGGTGTTTACTTCGTCAGCCTGATTATCTACAAACTGATTCAAGGGCATAGAAGTATAATTTTTCAGAAATCGTGTGGGGGTGCTAATCACAGAAATATCTCTGATAATGGTATCTGCCGGAGAGCGGTTGGCATCGAGATATACATAGTCAATATGCCAGTGGTCGTTGTTGCCGTAGGTTGCAAGGTTTCTAAAACGAAACTGAAAATCGTTTACAAAATAGAAAGGGTCGTCTAATTGAATGATGACAGGTTTAAACTCAATGGTGTCGGGCGGTAAAGAGAATCCCCCTGTTGCCCACACTTCTTTCCAGTTGTTACCGAGCGTTTTAAATTCTAAAATAAGCGAATCAAATTCGTTGGGCCAATCGCCCAAACCCTGTGGCGCATACCAAAAACTGAAAAACAAAGTGGTATCGGATTGAGGATACACCGACAGATTGATGGGAAGCGAAGTGAGTGTGTCGGCATCGCCATAAGCAAGAGGCGGCTCGTCTAAATAAGGTCTTCCAAATTCATTCAGCCCGTCAAAAGTTGCTACCCCATAACTGATTGAATTTCTTTGCAAGTGGTCGTTGATATATACCTGACGGTCAAGCCATAATGAAGGCTTAGGATACACGTCTTTATTGGCAAAATCGTCAAAAAATGGAAGGCTCAAGGTATCGTTGCTGCGCTTGTGATGCGAAGCGGAATTTTCGTTTTGAACACGATTAACCAAAGCAGGATTATAATTAAGGTTCGATATTTTCTCCTGAGCAAATGATTCAACAGCGAACATAAAAAAAAGTATCAGCACAGCTACAAAAGGCATAGAAAGGTTTTTCTTTTGATAAATCACGCGAGTATTTAAGGTTATTGCAAATTTAAATGGGTTTTAATCATTGTGGTCATCTATAAAATTATCATCTTCACTACTTTCGGAAGGCGTTACTTCAAGCATATAAAGCAAAGAATCGGGAAATTCAGCAGCCACAAAAACATCAATTGCCTCTCCCATATTAATAGTTCCTCTCAAATATGCATTTGGAATTTGTTTGTAAATCACCGCGCGTGAACTATCTGTTACATTACTGTGAAAAATTACCGCTCCTAAATTAAGCGATGAAGCCGTGAGCACAAACTTGGCTTCGCTTATCGAAAGGTTTAGTAATAACGGCACTTCTACCTTAGTATTGCCCAACCCATCGCCCAACACCAAATCTACCACTGTGCCTTTGGCAATCATATCGCCCGGCATAATTTCTACACCTTCTACCAATTGTTTCAACACAGCGTTTTGAGCCAAATCGGGAACATATTTTAATTCACCTACTTTAAGCCCGTAGCTCTCAATTTCCATCATGGCTTGTCTCAAGGATTTATCTACCAGATTAGGCATTCTAAATTGTGGTGGCAAGAAAGAATTTACCGTGAGATAAATAGTTCTGTTTTCTTTCACTTTCGCTTCGGGCTTGGGATTTTGGTCTATCACCGCGGCAGGGGCCAAATTTTTATCATACAGCGAATCAAAAATGGCATAACGGAGGTTTTTCGATTGCAATTGACGTTCCACCTGTTCCATAGTCATGCCTTTAAGGTCGGGCACGGTAATGGTTTCGCCATGATTGGTGTAACTGTCTAACCAATACAGAACAATAGTAACAACCAACGCCACTACAATTAAGGCAAGCGCTGCATTGAGCCAGAATAGTTTGGTTTTAAGAAAAGAAAGAAATTTCAATGGAAGCTGAATATTATTTAAGTGCCGAAATTATGGATGTTTTTTCAGAAAGAAAGAACGGATTATTGTGGTAAAATTGTTGAAACCGAAACATAACAGCAAAATATTTACACCTGTTACATACTTTTTCGGAATACACAATTCACAAAACCACAACCCATACGAATGATAAACGCAGTAGATTTGTGGTGCATGATTATTCTTCGTCTTTGTTTTAAAATACTCTTGATAATTAGCGCTCTGTCAGTTAAGGCGCAACTTATTATAAATGAAGTATCGCAAGGAGCATCGGGCGCAAAAGAATATGTAGAGTTTGTGGTTGCCGGCACGCCCGATTGCGTTGCTTCTTGCGTGGATTTGCGTGGTTGGATTATTGACGATAACAATGGCTGGTATGGCATGGGAACCAATACTGGCATTGCTCCGGGTTGCATACGATTCAGCAATGCCACTCAATGGGCTTGTGTGAAAATCGGAGCCATCATTCTTGTTTACAATGATAACGATGTGAATCCTTTAATTCCGCCCGATGACCCTACCGATGCTAATGGTGATTGCATATTTATACTTCCTGTAAGCAGTGGTTTATTTGAAAGAAACACCACTCAACCCTCTTCTTCAACTTCGCCATCATACAACGGCTTAACATTTACTCCGGGCGGAACATGGAGTGTCATAGGTATGCGTAATGCGGGCGATGCCATTCACACCGTTGCACCTTCAAATCTCAACAACGCGTTTCACAGTGTGGGTTGGGGCGATAACAGCGGCACCCATATTTATTTTTCAGGAAGCGCTGCAGGAAGAGTTTATTATTTCGGAAATTCTGTAAACAACGACCCATTCAATCAGAACAACTGGATAGATACCGATGCGGGAACGCCTGCCGAAACTCCGGGAGCACCCAACAATGCCGCCAATACCACCTGGATACAAAGCATGAGCAATAATTGTCAACCATTTACAGGCATAACTGCCGAAATAACGGGCAATACCGAGATATGCGCAGGAGAAGGCACAACGCTTTCTGTTATCAGTAGCGGAAATACTTATTTGTGGAGCAATGGTGCAACCACGCAAAGCATTGAAGTAATTTTGATAGCAAACGCTCAATACAGCGTTACAGTTACTCAGGGTTCTTGTGTGGCAAGCGATACTGTTGCCGTTACGGTGAATCAGTTTCCCGCTGCCAATGCAGGCAATAATGTTTCCATTTGTTTAGGCGATTCTGTGTTGTTGACTGCTACCGGTGGAAGCACATACTTATGGAGCAACGGAGCGAATACTTCAAATACTATGGTGGCGCCAATTGTAAGCACTACCTATTCGGTTACCGTTTCTGACAATGGCTGCGAAGCCACAGATAATGTTACGGTTACAGTAAACGCGCTTCCCAATGTAAGTGCCGGAAACGATGTAAGTATTTGTTTGGGAGATGATGTTACACTCACAGCTACAGGAGCCGTTCAATATTCCTGGTCGAATGGCGAAAGCACTGCATCCATTACGGTTTCTCCAAGCACAACCACCGATTATGTAGTTACAGGATTCAATGCCGCCAATTGTTCTGCTTCCGACACCATTACGATAATTGTGGGCACAGTATTGCAGGCTCAGGTGAGTGGCAACACCACCATTTGCGAAGGCGATTCCACCACACTCACAGTTACGGGCGGCAGTATTTTTTTATGGAATACCGGAGCCACCACAGCAAGTATTAAAGTTAGTCCTTCAGAAAGCACCACTTATTCAGTAACCGCCACAGGCAATTCCGGCTGTGCCGACACCATTGATGTTGCTCTAATAGTTCATCCTAAGCCTCAACTTATTAATTGGCAAAATTTCATTGCTGTTTGCATTGGTCAGTCAGTAGCTTTTAATTTGAATGAAAACTATACTTATCAATGGAGCAATGGGCTTACAGCAAGCGCATGGAATTTCTCTCCGCAATCAGACACATCGCTTCAGGTAATTTTTACCAATACCTTTGGATGCAGCAATGAGGAAAGTGTAATTATTTCTGTCAACACCAGTCCTTTTCAGATTTCAGCAACTTCCGAACCTCAGCAGTTATGTCCATCACTAAGAGATTTAACAATAGTAATTACTGACTTTCCGCAGGAAAATTACACTTACAATCTTTATCAAAACAATGTCTTGATTGCCCAAAACGACAGTGGCAAATTTTTCGGGCTTCAGGGTTTATATACCATTGAAGTTGTTAATGAATCCGGATGCATGATTTCTGAAGACATTTTATTGCTATTTCAAGGAGAACCTTTCAGTGCGCTTGACATAACACATCCTTCCTGCTTTGGTTTTGCCGATGGAAGTATTTTCATATTTGGCTGTTGTGGAATAGGATTCTCTTTAGATGGTGAAAATTTCGGAGCAAATCTTTTTGAAAATCTTCCGGCAGGGAATTATAATGTTTATGCTAAAGACTATTGCAACAATGATTCAGTTTTTGTCTATAACAATATTACTCTTACTCAACCTGCGCCAGCCACCATCAACGCCCCAGATGAAATTATTTACGTCATAGGAACCACAAAAGGCTTCAATATTGAAGTTACTCCTTCTGATTATTACATAGTTTCCATTGAGCCGTCAACAGGTTTAAACTGTAATGATTGCAGCAACCCTATTATTTCCGGAGTGGAAGAAGACATTACTTACATCATCACTACAACCAACGGCTCCTGCACTATTTATGATACCATCAGAGTAAGAGCTATTGAAGAAGAACGCATCATTTTCCCGACAGCATTCACGCCCGATGGCGATGGGCTGAATGATTTTTTCAAGCCCTCTATTGGTGGGCAGGTTTCGAGTTATGAAATGAAAATTTTTAATCGTTGGGGCGAACTTATTTTTCAAACCCCGAATACCGCCACAGGCTGGGACGGCTATTATAAAGGCAAACTACAACCCACAGGAACCTTCGCCTGGTATTGCCGCTACAGAACTTTTCCTGATAATTTAGAGAGAATCAAAAGTGGGCAGGTTACATTACTGAGGTAAATAAATCCTTTAATGATATTTACTTAGATATTACGATTTGCGTATCTTTCATATTACAACCACACTTGTTTTTTAAAAAAATAAAATGCTCCCGCAATAATAAAAATATTCCTTTTAGTTGCACTGCCCTTAATATTTTTCTCGTGCAAAAAAAAACAACAGACAATATTCCTGAATTAAAAACTTACAAAGTCGAGTATAATATCGGCTGCACCGATTGCATGGTAGTGTATGTTTCAGATTCAGCCGGCAGTCAAACTACCGAGTATAACCAAAACAGCTCGTGGAGCTACAGTTTCTTTGGAAAATTGAATCAGGAAGTATTATTGTTGGCTTACAATACTTCTTCAACGCCTCAGGGAGTTAATGTAAAAATATCTGTTAACGATTCCATTCTGAAAGACAAGACTCATTATTGCGCCATCAACGGAGTATCTTTTGCAGCAGATACTATCAGATAAATTTTCACATCTGTATATTTTTTCACGAAACGTGCAAAATTTAAATTATTGCATAAAATGTGAAAATTTAAAAATATTGCATAAAACGTGCAATTTTTATAATTTTGCATAAAACATGAAAAATGTCTAAACAGCATATTTTGATGGCTGACATAATAAACAGCCGAAATAAAAAAGGTAAAACACTTATAAATATCTTTAAAAAACTGACTGAAGAAGCAAATAAAACATTCAAAAACAATCTGCTATCGCCCCTAACCATTACGCTTGGCGATGAATTTCAGGGAATACCCGCATCTCTTAAAGACAGCATACTAATTATCATTTGGTTCGAAGAAGCTATAGCCAAAAACGGATTAGACATAAAACTCCGTTATGTGCTGAATTATGGAAGTGTTGACACTGAAATAAATCCCAAAATTGCCCATGCCATGTTGGGCGAAGGGTTAACTGAAGCCCGAAACATTCTGGTTGGTTTGAAAAAAAATAAATCCACCCGATTTCACTTTCGTCTAAAAAAGCCAACAGACCATTCGCTGGCGACAAACTGCTTTATTTTATTTCAAAATATAGTAGATGAGTGGAAACAAGAAGATGCTCCATTATTAAGCAATTTTCTGGAAGGAATGAACTATAAAGACGTAGCCGGATTGAGAAGCAAAAACATATCTTTGATGTGGAAACGAAACAAATCGCTCAAAATAGAGCCGTACAATGCAATAAAAGCTATTATCCATCAACTTTTCTGCGTATGATTTTTCAAAAAATCAAAATCATACTTGCTGTTTTCATTGTAGAAGAAATCATAGCTTTTGTTACATTCTGGTATATCAGAAAAAAATTTGCAAAACAAACAGTAAGCGAACATTCCACAGCCTTAATTTCGGTTTTCAAAGGAATTCTGGAAAGACTTGTTATATACATAGGTCTGTTAACAGAAATTTACCCGATACTCATCTTTTTCAGCGCCATTAAACTAGGTACACGAATTGACTCTAAAGACAAAATTTCCAACGATTAATTTCTCATAGGTAACTTTGTTTCGGTTTTACTCATACTATCGGCATTCAGTGTGGTGAAGTATTTTTTGTAAAAGGAAATTTGAAATGATAAAAGATATTGATTTTAAAAAACCGCAGGAGTTGGCTATGGCTGTGGTAAAGACTGACGATAATGACGACAGTTCGATATGGAAAGTATATTTGCTCAACCTGAAAGAACAACCCATAGAAAGCGTATTGGTGCATTCTACCGGATATGGAAAAGCCAACGAAAAGAAAGTAAAGACTTCGGCTTTAAGGCAATTTTTTGAACAAATTGAAGGGCGCAGCTTTGTAGAAGTAGAAATTCTTACCAATGAACTCATAGGTATCAACAACCAGTTTTGGGTCAGTTTTTCTTTTGGAGGCTACCTCTACGACAAAAAATATGTGTTTCTTGCCGAAACCATTCGTGAAGAACACTTTACCGACATACCTTTACTCAATACCAAAGGCATCCTCATCAAATAATCAGCGCAACAGTGAATAAAGAAAATACAGAAGACCTTAACGAGCCGCTCGAAGAAGCAAAAGATGACCTTTATGAGCATTACCGCTTCAAAGCCGATAAAGGGCAAGACCCCTTGCGCATTGATAAGTTTTTGATGGACCGCATTGAAAAAATCAGTCGCAGCAAAATTCAAGACGCGTTGCGAGCCGGCAATGTGCTGGTAGGTCGCAAACCGGTAAAGCCCAATTACAAAATAAAACCCCTTGATGAAATTGTAATAGTGCTATCCTCGCCACCCCGCGAAATAGAACTGATAGCCGAAAATATTCCTATCGAAATTGTATATGAAGATGCATCGGTGGTGGTGGTGAATAAACCTGCCGGATTGGTTGTACATCCGGGTTTGGGCAACTACACCGGCACTTTGGTGAATGCTTTAATTTATCACTTCAATAACCTTCCCGATGGCAGTATGAGTGGTCGTCCGGGATTGGTGCATCGCATAGATAAGAACACGAGCGGATTGTTGGTGATTGCAAAAACCGACTACGCCATGACCCATTTAGCCAAACAATTCTTCGACCATTCCATTGAAAGAAAATACATGGCGCTGGTTTGGGGCGATGTGAAAGAAGCATCGGGAACCATTACAGGCAATATAGACCGGCACGAAAGGCTGCGCCAAAAATTTGCGGTGTTTCCCGAAGGCGATAAAGGCAAACATGCGGTTACGCACTACAAAATTTCGGAAAGGTTTGGTTATACTACGCTGCTCGAATGCGAATTGGAAACCGGACGCACACATCAAATTCGCGTGCATATGCAACATATCGGTCATCCGCTGTTTAATGACGACACTTATGGTGGCGACCGGATTTTGAAAGGAACCGTTTACACCAAATACAAGCAGTTTGTAGAAAATTGTTTTCAGGCATGTCAGCGACAAGCGTTGCACGCCAAAGTGTTGGGATTTACGCATCCCGAAACAGGCGAGCGCTTAAGATTCGAATCGGAACCTCCGGAAGATATGCGCGATTTGATAGAGCGCTGGCGCAATTATTTCAAACATGTGAAAGTGGAGGATGTGGATTGATTTACTGATGCTTGTTTAAAAATATTTTGCGCTATGCTTCGGGAATTAGAAATGCTAAATGTCGGAGCGTTTGTCTGAACTATGATTGAAATGATTGTGTGATGGACTGTGATTGTGCAGACACTTTTAAAAGCATCAAAAAAACCACATACATGTGCTAAGTTTTTCATCGTATTGCCGCCAACATTGATTAAAAAGAAAATAAAATACTAACAAGGCATATTAAAAGTAAGAAATCCTTTCTTTATGCAATGGATGAACCTTTAA
>CAZFFP010000110.1:4073-8888 GCA_964518215.1 uncultured Chitinophagaceae bacterium | reverse complement strand
TTTCGTTCCCAAAGTAATCCGTGAAGCAGAATGGGCATACACAAAAAATTATCGAGATAGCTATCGGCAAATGGTATGTTGATGTGAAATATTTTCTGCAACAACTGATGCAGCAAAAAAAACAATAGCGCCAAAACAAATGCGGGAGTGAAAAATTTTCGAACCGAATTTTTCATTATAAAGCGGCTAAGAAAGCTATGAACAATCCAATGAGAATAAAAGGCGAAAACAAGATGACCAGCAGTATAATCAAAGCTTTCATAAGCATTTTAATGATAGCAACAACAATACTATCGTCATCTTTCGCAATCGTAAAACCATATATTTTGTCCCATATTTTGGAAAGTGCACCCGGTGTATCATCACGGTTTTCTTCAGAAGACATAGTTGGTCGGATATGATGCAAAAATAGTCATTGCCTTTTAAGACCACTCACCACACATCAACTATATTCTCATTCATATATACAGCAGCAGATTTGTTCGAGCATTTTCAATCAGAGATTTAATTTCGGGCATATTAATGTATTAGTGCAACAAGCCCTTGGTTGCCTAACTTTACTTGAATGTTTTCATACTTTCATAATTTATAAAAACTTTTTTATGAAATTAAAATGCCCCCTTTTAATTATCAGCATTTTACTTGAATCGTTTTCTGTTTTTTCTCAAAATATCGAAATCACCAATGAAACCACTTTTCATCGGGCAGTTTGGGGAACCTATGGGACATTGGAAAGCACTGCTGCCGATAATGGAGGCATATTGTATGTGTTTGTAAAAAATAATGATGCTCAACCCGATTCGATTATAGATTTTGAAATTACTCAAAACGGAATTCCTGCAACGCTCGAAGGATGGCGTGCCTGGCCCTACATTATGCAAGCTACCGGCAACGGAAATAATGTTTCTACCATCACCGCCAAAGGAGTGGCGATGCCTTTACGAGAAAACGATACGCTCACCATTCGAGTAACCACTCAAAATGGCGCAACTGCATACCAAACTTATACCTGCCGCACTCCCGAAATTCGTTTAGCCAATGTGATTCCTTCGCAGGATATGCAAACGCTGTATATCTATTTGCGCAGCGATGCCCCGGCAAATTTTTATGACTTCGCACAGCTTATTATTAATGAACAAGTTTTTACTGTAGGCAACGAATTGAGTATTGTGGGTGGCAACACTCGCATCAATCCAAATGAATTGATGATTTTAAAACTCACTCAAAACAACGCTTTCAAAAAACTGTATCCTTTTGCTATCAGGTTGGCTACGGTGCGTCTGGCAGGTGGCGATACCGTGTGGACAGGTGCGGGCATCAGAGTAGTTCCGTCTGAATTTTTTATTGGCACTTGGCATTCGAGCGGATTGAATCAGGGTAATGAAGATGTGCGCATCAGAAACCGCAGATTGCGCTATAATAATATTCATGGTGTCAATAATCACAATCTCATGAGCAGCGAGTATCAAAAATATTTTATCAAAAATATTCGCCAACCCAACTTCGGAAATCCTTTTAATGCCACCAATGGCGCAGTAGAAGTGATTGCCAACAGCGGACAACCGTATCTGCGTTATTGGTCGCTCGATGATGAACCGGATTTGAGCAACAAACCTATGTTTGAACAAATGGAAAAAAACCGCGTGTATTGGGAAAACGATTCGCTCACTCCCAGCTTTGTAAATCTTGCCGTGCAGAAAAAATACAGTCACTATGGTTGGTTGCCCGATGTGGTTTCGATGGACCACTACGCTGCTCCCGATGCACCTAATATTATTCCCAACACGTGGATTCCTGTGATTGGAAGAAAAGGCGAAATGCGCGAAGCACTCGAATACAGCGAATATCTCAAGTTCAACACTGAGCCTCGCAGAATGACTTCTTGGTGTCAGTTTGAAGCCAACACTTGGGGTTCCGACCCACGCGAACAACCGAGAGATTATGCCATCAATTATCAGTTTTGGGCACACATTGCAGGTGGCGCTAAGAGCATAGAGTTTTTTGTGTTGCAGGGGAAAACCGAATTCGATATTCCTGAACAATATTTAGAAGGAATAAAACTCACCCGACAATCGTCTGCCATCAGAGGGCAAATTATGTATAATGAATACTCTAAAAAAGTAACGACTACTGCTCCATTTGGCAGCTACGTTTCTGCCCGTGCATTGATTGGCGAAGACGCTATGGTATTGATGGCGCTCAACGATAATTTTACTTTTACAGCCGCAGGTTTGTATTGGGAAACCGATATTGATTCTACTACTTATATTCTTGATTTCGAACTTCCTCAATGGATTTCGAATGAAGAAGTTTATCAACTCTTGCCCGATGGCAGCATGGGTTACGATTTTAATATTCAAAATCTGGGCAACAACAATTTCCGTATTGTAACCAACAGTGAGCTATACAAAGAAAGCCATGTGTTTGTTATTGGAAGAAAAGATATCATTGCTCCAAATGCACCGATGGGTTTGAATATTCCGCAGCATACCGATGATTTTAATTATGTGCTTTCGTGGGACGAGCCTTTCGATAACTTCGGAAGTCTAGGCTACATTCTCAAATTTAATGGCGCAACGGTTGATACTGTTTATTCGCCCATTTATGTAATTGAAAATGATTCTTCATTTAATTGCAACAGCACATGGGAAGTGTATGCTTTTGATAATTCGTGGAATATAAGCGCACCTGCTGCTATCAGTATTGCTCCACTAAACCCGGATGAAACAGGAAGCGTTGCTACTATCATTACTCAACCACAAAGTATTGTTGGTTACTGTGCCAATTTTTTATGCACCCTTGATATGGTTGCCGAAAATGCTGCTGACTATGAATGGCAGTTCAAACTCGATGACAACATGGGCTGGCAAACAGTTAACGATGGAATTACTTTCAGCAATTCAAACACTGCTTCATTAACCATTGACCAAAATTCTTGGGAATTTAATCAGTTTAATATTCATTATCCGATGGAATTAAGAGCAATTGCCAAAGGATTTTGCCTTCCACACGACACATCTGAAATGGCAATTGTTTGGATAAATCCGGAAAATGTTTATGAGAAGCGCCATTCGTTGAATGCAAAAATTCATCCCAATCCAAATAATGGAGTTTTTTATTTACAGATTTCAAACAATGTAAATACTGCCGAAATATTTATCATTGATGTATTAGGGAAAGTAGTGCAGCAACATTCATTGAGTAATGTTTCAGGAACCATTTCTCATGTACTGAACATAGAAGAACAAACTTCCGGCATTTATCTCGTTCATATTTCTTCGGGAAACCAAAAGCAAACTTTGAGGGTGGTGAGGTATTAGTGAAAAACAAATAGTCAGCAAAATACATTTAGGACTCAGTAATGAAAAAAAATCTGTCCGGTTTTACCCAGACAGATTTTTTTATCGGAGAATTATTCAAATGGATTTACCTATACAAAACCATTTTCATTACCTGTGAAGTTGTATTGGTTTCTACTTTCACTATGTAAATTCCCGCAGACCAGTTTTCTGTATTAATGACTTCCTGTTGTAAAGTTTTACCATCAACATCATGATATTGCTTCAACACCAATGTTTGTCCGTTGACACCAAGCAGGCTGATTTTTACATCAGAATTTTCAGAAAGCGAATACTCAATATTTATTTCATTGCTGAAGGGGTTAGGATATGCTTTTATATTTAGAGCATTGCTCCAAGTATTCATTTCGGTTAAAGCATCATCCATACTACCTCTTCTTTGAAGCGTGGGGTTGCAGTATTCGGATTCGTCTGTGTCGCATCTACCCAAGTAAGATCCTCGCTGAAGATATTTGTCAACATTGTTCAACTTCACGCAAATAGTTTTACTGGTATTGCCGTTGTTGTCGCAAATCAATACTCCGGCAGTGGCTGCATTGCTGTTGTTGTTACCCAAGCCGACACCGTTCCCATTGCCGGGGTTGGCGTTCCCATTGTTGGCTACGCTGCATCTGATATCTATTACACAAATTTGAACAGTATCGCTTATGGCACAGCCATTATCATCTGTTACCGTAACGATAACCCATTGCACACCAATATTTGAAGTGTCGGCACAATAAGTAATGCCCGCTGTAGTGGCGCCTGTGTTCCACTGATAGCTGTAGCCCGATGCGTTGTTATTGGTTACTAGTGCATTCAACTCAACACATTCATTGGGTGCATAGCCCAAATACAAAGTGTGTCCGCTTCCGGCATCAACATCGAATGATATGTCGGTATGCGTGCAAATATTTTCGATACAGGCATCAATAGTGCAGGCATTTCCGTCATCACAATTTCCGGGATTAATAATGAAGATACCGGAGCAAGATGCTGTAGTATTTCCAAACTGGTCTCTTGCCTGAATAGTGAAACTGTTGCTTTCAGGAACTAAAGGATTCACCGAAATAGTCTCGGTGGTTTCGCCTGTTGACCATTGATATTTGTAGTCGCTGGCATCGCCAAAAATAATATCGGGTTGCAGCCTGACGGTTTCACCCGGACAGGTATTGAGCGTAATGGATTTTGCGCCAAGAATTTCATGGTGCGAACAAACACCTTCTTCACAAATATCTATGGTGCATGAATTTTCATCTACACATACTATGAGTGAACATGGGTCGGGGCAGGGCTGAGTATTACAAGTTTCTGTGGTTGGAGGTTTTGTGCCCGCACAACCACTGTCTGAAATAATTGCTCCACTGCAATCTATACACTGAACAGTTCTGGTTCTGATACCGCCTCCGCATAATTCAGAACATGCAGAGAATTCGCCTGCAACCCAATCGGGTTCGCAGCAGGGTTCTGTATTGCA
>CAZFFP010000110.1:0-3973 GCA_964518215.1 uncultured Chitinophagaceae bacterium | reverse complement strand
CAGCAGGGTTCTGTATTGCATGATTCTGTTTGAACTTCTCCATCAGCAAAAGGACATTCAATGCCATCGTTTTTTGCTGCCTGTATTACAACAAAAGTCCGTGTTCTGATGCCACCTCCGCAAGTTTCACTACATGCGCTCCATTCAGTCCAGTAGCCTTCGCAATCAACCGGGCAAGACTGCGTATTACAAGTTTCTGTGGTTGCGGGTTTTGTGCCTGCACAACCAATGTCTGAAATAATTGCTCCACTGCAATCTATACACTGAACAGTTCTGGTTCTGATACCGCCTCCGCATAATTCAGAACATGCAGAGAATTCGCCTGCAACCCAATCGGGTTCGCAGCAGGGTTCTGTATTGCAAACTTGTGTTCCTATAGGTTTTGTTTCGGTGCAATTGCCATCAGAAACAACATTTCCGTTACAATCTACACACTGAACAATTCTTGTTTGAACTCCTCCGCCACACAATTCAGAACAGGCGGAAAAGGCTCCTGTTTGCCAAGCGAACGGACATGGAGTGCATGCACAAGAGCCTTCATTACTCGTGTATCCATTATCGCAAGATTCACAGGTAATGCCATTGGAACTAAATGTTCCGGCAGGGCAAGGAACGCAGGCAGTTTTATCGTTGTTGGGAACTGTTCCGCAAGGACAAGGCACACAACTGGTAGCGCCCAAAACATCGCTGATAGTTCCATTGGGACATTCGTAACAAACACCACTTACTCCAAACGCGCCAGCCGGACATTGAATGCAAGAAGCAGGACCATTCGATTGCGAACCATCAGGACAAAAAGCGCAGGCACACGAGCCTTCAGTTGTGCTTACTTCACCGGGTCCGCAAGATTCGCAGGTAATGCCATTGGAACTAAATGTTCCGGCAGGGCAAGGAACGCAGGCAGTTTTATCGTTGTTGGGAACTGTTCCGCAAGGACAAGGCACACAACTGGTAGCGCCCAAAACATCGCTGATAGTTCCATTGGGACATTCGTAACAAACACCACTTACTCCAAACGCGCCAGCCGGACATTGAATGCAAGAAGCAGGACCATTCGATTGCGAACCATCAGGACAAAAAGCGCAGGCACACGAGCCTTCAGTTGTGCTTACTTCACCGGGTCCGCAAGATTCGCAGGTAATGCCATTGGAACTAAATGTTCCGGCAGGGCATGGCACACAGGCGGTTCTATCGTTATTAGGCACTGTTCCACAAGGACAAGCTACGCAGTTGATGGCACCTATAATATCGCTGAAAGTTCCTTGGGGACAATCATAACATAAGCCTTCAAGCCCGTATGAACCTGTAGGGCAGGGAACACAATTGCAGGAACCGGCATCGCTCGAAGTTCCGTGTGGACATGGCAGGCATTCGATACCATCAATACTGAAATAGCCTTCTGGACATACTGTGCACTGACCATTGGTGGGGTCGGGTGCAGAGCCGCAAAGACAATCATCATAACAATCAGAAATTCCGTTTCCGTCAGAATCGAATCCAACAACCTCAACTTCGAATGTGCAGGTAGCAGTATTGCCGGAAAAGTCGGAAGCGACAAACACAATAGTTGTGATTCCGATAGGAAAATCTGAGCCGCTCGCCAAGCCTTCGGTCTGAATTAAAGTAACAGTGCAGTTATCGGTAGCCACCGGGTCTGCGAAAGCAACTGTGGCGATACATGCTCGCGGTTCTGTTGTTACTGATATGTTTCCGGGGCATCCTCTGGTTTCGCAGCAAATATTCTGAATATTGGCAGTGTTGCCTCCTGTTACTGATCCCGTGTGCAATACATTATTATTGCAACTGATGCTGTAATTGGCAACATTATCGTTGTAGCTGCCTATTGTTGAAATATGAAAAGTAAACGGTCCATTATTACTGCTGAAAGTTGAAGTGTTGGTAGAGCCTGGCGTATATGGTCCGCCACTGCCAATTACGGTTCCGTTGATGTCTTTGAATGTCCATACTGTTTCATCGAGAAAATTGATGCCCGATACTACAATCTCAAAAGTGCCCGAGCATCCGAAAGAGGGAGCGAGATTGTCTTCAACCAATACATCAAAACTGCAATTTTCTGTAGAGCCGTTGTCAAAGGTCAATAAGAAGGTATTGGTGGTGGTGCCTATAGGAAACAGTGAGCCGCTTGTCAAGCCGCTTGTTTGAACAACTGATTGAGCCAGTTCACAATTGCTGTTACCCGTGGGAGGAGAAAAATTTACCCATGCGCCACAATTGTCGGAAGCACTTGATACATAAATATTATTCGGACATGGTATTACATCGGGCAACTGACTTTCAAAAGCGCCAATGTCTTTTCTTCCGGCAAATACGGCAACGCCTCTTTGGTCGGCATCGGTGCTTGCAGGATTGCCCGCGTTGATAGCAGGACTTCCGCAGTTCAACGCCATAGTTTTGGTTGGTCCGCCATTATCTGCCAAAAGACTCAACATGGCATCTACCGGTGCAGCAGTTGTTCCCAAAACATTACCAATTCCGGCAGCAATTCCTGAACCGGTATTATTTCCTATAAGATTATATTCTGAAGGGCTGGAAGCGGAACCGCTCATTTTGTTGATGTCGGGAGAAGTTCCTGAAGTTGCGGTATTGCCCGCGACAATAGTGTTGTTAATAAAAAGATTGGAACCTGCTGTGATACCCCCACCATTGGTTGCGGTATTTCCGCTTACGGTGCTGTTGGTGATATTGAGCATGCCACCGGCATAAATGGCACCCCCGTTGCTTTGAGAAACATTGAGGGCAAATGTTGAATTATTGATAGTGGTGGTGCCGAAGTTTCCGATAGCTCCGCCAATATCGGTGGCCATATTGTTTGAAAAGGTGGAGTTGGAAATTGTGAGGGTTCCTGACCCGTATATGGCGCCCCCTCTTCCGTTAGAACTATTGTTATTGAATTCGCAATTACTGATAGTTGTATTAGAGCCGATATTGAGGTCTATTGCGCCTCCGCCCAATGCAGAACAACCGTTTATTTTGCAGTTTTCGAGCGAAATATTTCCGCGATTGAGAAGCAATCCGCCACCCATAGCGCCTCCGAAATTTTGCAGGGTTATTCCCGACATATTAAGGGTTTCGCCTTCGCTCACAATAAATAACCTTACGTTAGCAGCCCCATTTAATATGGTGTTGGATGAGCCGTTGCCGATAATGGTAAGATTTTTTCCAAGAAAATTATAATTGCTCGTAATGCTTATGAGTATGCCATTGGTGGCTGTGGCAAAAATTAAAGTGTCGCCACTTGCGGCTGCTGTTACCTGACCAATAAAGGAGCCGGCACCCGAACTCAAATTGTTGCTTACAACAAGAGTAGCAGCATTGGTATTATTCAGAAACGAAAAACAAAAACATGATATTAAAAGGAGCTTAGCGATTGTCCGGAAGATGCTTTTTGCAAAAAGATATTTTGTGAAACAATACTCTGAACAACAAAAATTCAAAATAGGGGTGAGAGTGGTAATGGTTTTCATATAAATCGGTTTTACGGTTTATAATAATTCCGGTAAATGTAAAGTTTTTGAAGAAAAAACATAATATAGACCTGAATTAATTTCCTGTTTTTTCGCTGAAAAAGCATCTGAAATTTATTGGTTTTGGAATAAAGCGAATAGTTAGCAAGCCTTCACCTTGTTTCACTGATGTTGCATGGTCTAAAATATTATTGTCGCATTTAAAATTTGCCGGAATAAAAAACTTGCGCTTACCTTTACATCCGAATCTATTAGGGGTGTTCTGCGGAAGCAGGGCTGAGATGATACCCTTGGAACCTGAACAGGATAATGCCTGCGAAGGGAAATAGACGAAGCGTTGCGATTTACTTCGTTGCGTTTCTTCTTCACTGTATCATTTCAGAATGTTTTTGACGATTCCTTAATTCCTTCTCCTTGGGAGAAGGGAAGGGATGAGTAATCAATTTTCAAAAACATTCTAATTTTCCTGAGTAGGTTCTTTTCAAAAA
>CAZFFP010000109.1:0-9095 GCA_964518215.1 uncultured Chitinophagaceae bacterium | reverse complement strand
GATACCGTTGCCCAACCTTGGGTATATCCCGATAGCAGCATGTGGTATTATGTTATGCTCACCGATAGCAGCATCACGAATGCTTGCAAGAGCAGATTAGATAGTGTATATGTAGAAGTGAAGAAATGCAATACTTCAATAGGCAGTTTGCAGTCGGCACTAAGTAGTGTAAAACTATTTCCTAACCCCGCTACAAATGAAATCAAAATAGAAAGCGAAAAGCACAAAATTCAAAGTGTAACCTTGTATGATATAACGGGCAAAAAAGTCCCCCTTGCGGGCAGCTTTATGCAGCCAAGCGATAGGGGGCAGGGGGATGAAATAAATATCAACATCAATCACCTGCCTTCCGGCATATACTTCATCCAAACCCAACTCTCCAATGGGCAGATCATTAACAACAAAATTGTGAAGCAGTAATCATGCTCATCATTTAATCCAATAAATCGTAGTGCAGACAAAATACCCCGCTTGATGATAGCTGAATTGAATGAGATTTTGGAAAAGGTAAGATTGAAATAAGAACTGTTTCGCAACATTTAATCTTCTCTCTGAAACTGCAAACTCACCAAATGGCTGTAGATGCCGTTTTGTTGAATGAGTTCGTGGTGGTTGCCGGTTTCGGCAATGCGCCCTTTATCTATTACAAAAATGCGGTCGCACTTACGAATGGTGGAGAGGCGATGCGCAATAATAATAGTGGTGCGTTGATGCATGAGTTGGTCGAGCGCTTGTTGAACTAAACTTTCCGATTCGGCATCGAGCGAACTGGTGGCTTCGTCTAAAACTAAAATTTTAGGGTCTTTCAAAATGGCGCGGGCAATAGCAATGCGTTGTTTTTGTCCACCCGAAAGTTTTACACCGCGCTCGCCCACTAAAGTGTTTAATCCGTCAGGAAATGTTTCTATAAAATTCCAGGCGTTTGCCTTTTTCGCAGCATCAATAATCTCTGATTCGGTGGCGGTTATTTTTCCGTAAAGAATATTTTCTTTAATAGTGCCGCCAAACAAAATTACTTCCTGCGGAACAATGCCGATACCGCTTCTCAACTGACTTAAAGCGTAATCGTTGATGTTTTTTCCGTCAATAGAAATGCTTCCTTCGGAAACGCTATAATACCTCAGCAGTAATTGCACAATAGTTGATTTGCCTGCACCACTCGGACCTACCAATGCAATTTTTTCGCCTTCATTAATTTCAAAAGAAATATCGTTGAGCACCTGCATATCTTTTCGGGTAGGATAGCTAAAGAGCACATTTTTAAAAGCAATATTGCCTTCAGAAATTTTACCGAAAGTGCTTGTTACAGATTTCAAATCACTCTCGCTCTCGCTTTTCAAAATTTCACGGAGCCGTTCAGAAGCGCCTATGGTTTTTTGAATTTTGCTATACACTTCACCCATGCCGCCCACAGCGCCACCAATGAAAGTTGTGTAAATGATAAATGCCGTAAGGTCGCCAATAGTCATTTCGTTTTGCGAAACCAAAAAAGAACCATACCACAGCACCAACACAATTCCGCCAAACAAACCAAAAATGATAAACGAAATAAATGCTCCTCTGAACTTGGCAGCTTTCAGTGCATAGTCCACCACAGAGGTCATGGATGTTCCATAGCGCGATGCTTCATGAATTTCATTGGTAAAAGCCTTTACTACATGAATAGCCTGAAAGGTTTCGTCCACCACTACGTTGGCATCGGCAAGGGCATCTTGTGTTTGTTTCGATAGTTTTCTGATATACTTTCCGAATACAATGGCGCTCACCACCAATATGGGATACGTTGCCAGCATCACAAGCGTAAGCTTGGTGGAAGTGATAAGTATAATTGTTACCCCAACAATGAGCGTTGCCATTTGTCTGAAAAACTCTGCCAAAGTAAGAGAGAGTGTGTCTTGCAGTTGGGTTACATCTGAAGTAATGCGACTTACTAATTCGCCCACCCTTCTTTCTTCAAAAAAAGGAATGGGCATCGAAATAATTTTGTTGTACAATTCCTTGCGAATGTCCGCCATGCTTTTTTCACTGACGATGGCAAACAAATACACGCGCAGATAAGAGAAAATGCTTTGAAAAAATAAAACCACTACCAATCCCAATGCTATGGAATTAATATCGTCAAAAAGTCCGTTGGTTTTTCCGGTAGCGGCATCTACCAATTTTCCGGTTACAAATGGAAAAACTAAAGTGGTGGCGCTCGATAACAACAAAAACACAATGCCCCAAATAAATGCCCAACGATAGGGCGCAATAAACCGGAATATTTCTGACGACTCGCGTATGTCGCTGAAACGGATGCGTTTTTTTTCTTCTGTCTGACTCATAATTTATAAGCGGCAAAGGTAAGGGGAGAAAGGTAGAGATAGGGTCAATGAATAGTAAATAATAATGTTGGGCAAACGATAAATTTTTTTCGAAGAAAAATCAGTTGCTATTTATTCCACTCATCAATTTAAATTTCATTCTGAAAATGCTGTTATTACTCCGAAATTTTACAAACACATGCCATTACTTTTCATCTTTGTATTCTACCTTTAACCCATGAATTTTCCTTTAATTTATCTGATGTAATAGAAGATTATAAAAGTTATAATGTTATAAAGTTCAAAAGTGATTTCTTTTTCTACCCTCAGAATAAAACATTACTACCTTATAACATTGTAACATTTAAACCCTATCACATTATAACCAAAAAACCTCAAGAGATTCGCAAATACTAATGAACCCAATCAAACTCAGCATAGGCATATTAGGAGGAGGAGCGCTCGGTTTAGCTGCCGCACACGAACTTACCAAAGCCGGTTATACCGTTACCATTATCGAAAAATCAACCGAAAAAGGCGGACTGGCAGGCTGCATCAAAATTGGCGATTCGCATATAGAGCGCTTCTATCACCACTTTTTTCTTTCGGACCACGCGCTGCTCGATTTGGTGAAAGAGTTGAATCTTGAAAATGAATTGTTGTGGCTCGAAAGCAAAATGAGTTTTTATTCCGGAGGAAAAATTTATCCGTTCGGAACGCCCATAAGCATTCTTACTTTTAAGCCTTTGTCGTTTATCAATCGTTTGCGTTTTGCCTTTTCTTCGCTTTATTTAAGCAAGCTGAACGAAAGCCCCGAACTGCACAGCACGCCTGCGGTGGACTGGATTCGGAAATATGCGGGCGAACAAGTTTTGAAAGTAATTTGGGAACCGCTGCTCATTCACAAATTCGGAAGGTATTACAAAGAACTTCCCATATCGTGGTTGTGGAAGCGTTTTCAGGTGCGCGCCACCTCGCGCGATAAAAGCGGAGCCAAAGAAAAGCTGGGTTATTTCAAAGGAAGTATTTCGGTGTTTTTGGAAGCGCTCATTCAGCGCATCGAACAGCAGGGCGGAGTGTTTCATCACGGAGTGGGCGTTCAAAAAATAAGCAAGAGCGGTGAAAAAATTGAAGTGCTCACCGACTCGAAAACTTTCCTTTTCGACAAAGTCATCACCACTTTTGCTCCGCAAATTTTTCTGAAACTTACGGAAGGTTTGTCGGAAAAATTTCAGAGTATGTATAGCCGGTTAGAATACACCGGAGTGGTGTGCCCTATTTTTATTCTGAACCGAAAATTTACTGATGACTACTGGATAAATATTGGTGACACCCAACTGCCTTTTAACGGGCTGATTGAGCAAACGAATTTTATGCCGAAAGAACTTTACGGCAACAAACATATTCTATACATTTCCAACTATTGCTTCACCGACCACCCCAACTATAATATGCCACAGGAGGAGTTGAAACAGTTGTATATCAAAGGGCTGCAACAGGTGAATCCCGATTTTGACGAATCGTGGATAGAAGAAATTATTTGGAGCAAAGCGCCTTACGCACAGCCGGTAGTAACTCTTAATCGCCACGATAAAATTCCGCCTCTCGAAACCAATATTGCCGGACTTTACAACGCCTCTATGGCGCATATTTATCCTGAAGACCGGGGCGTAAACTACAGCTTGAAATTAGGGAAAGAGATTGCCGGAGCAATTATCGAAAAGAAGTAAAATCTTGGTTTGGTTTGATGTATTAAAGGACTATATTTTTTCTTCTCCAAAAGAACAGTTGTGGTTTTGTTTTTACCAATAAATGAAATTTTTCATAGAGAAATTTTTGCTTCCTACCTTTAACCTATGAATTTTCCTTATTCTCGACACAGAAGATTGCGACAATCGGAAGCCATCAGAAGTTTGGTGCGCGAATCGCACTTGAGCGTAAATGATTTATTAGCACCTTTATTTATTTCCGAAGGAAAAAATATTACCGAGCCGATTGCTTCCATGCCCGGACAAAACAGAATCAGTTGCGATGTTTTGGAAAATGAAGCGAAAGAACTTTGGCAGTTGGGAATTAAAGGTGTGTTGCTATTTGCCAAAATTCCCGATGCTAAAAAAGACAATGCCGGAAAGGAAGCGCTCAACCCCGATGGCTTGATGCAACAGGCTGTTCGGACAGTAAAAAATGCCGTGCCCGAAATGTGTGTAATGACCGATGTAGCGCTCGACCCCTACTCCGTTCACGGACACGATGGCATTGTAGAAAACCACGAAATAGTAAACGATGTTACCATCGAAGTGTTGGCGCAAATGGCGGTGAGCCATGCGCAGGCAGGAGCCGATTTTGTAGCTCCTTCCGACATGATGGATGGCAGGGTGATGTGTATCAGAGAAGCATTGGAAGAAAACGGGTTTCCTCTCACGGGCATCATGGCATACAGCGCGAAGTATGCCTCTTCGTTTTACGGTCCGTTTCGCGATGCGCTCGATTCGGCACCGGGCTTTGGAGATAAAAAAACCTATCAGATGGATATTGCCAACAGCCGCGAAGCACTGAAAGAAGCCCTCTCAGACGAAGCCGAAGGAGCCGATATTATTATGGTAAAGCCGGGCATGCCTTATCTCGATATTGTTCGTCAGGTGAAGGATGCGGTGAGCATTCCTGTTTCGGTGTATCAAGTTTCGGGCGAATATGCCATGCTCAAAGCTGCGGCTGCCAACGGCTGGCTGAATCATGACGCGGTGATGTTAGAATCGCTCATGGCTTTTAAAAGAGCCGGTGCCGATTTGATAGCCACTTATTTTGCCAAAGAAGCGGCAAATTTGTTGCATAAAAAATAACTGTTTATGAAAATAGAAACCGATAAAGCGCCCAAGCCCGTTGGCTTGTATCCTCACGCCCGCAAAGTGGGCAATCTGTTGTTTCTTTCGGGCATCGGTCCGCGCCATGTAGCCGACAACAGTATTCCCGGAAATGAATATGACGAACAGGGCAATTTGATAAAATATGATATTGCCGCACAATGCCATTCGGTTTTTAAAAACGTGAAGGCAGTTTTGGAAGCCAGCGGCTCTCAATGGGAAAACCTGATAGACGTAACCGTGTTTCTCACCAATATGAAAGACGATTTTGAAATATACAATAAACTATATGCAGAGTATTTCAAAGATGCGCAGCCCTGCCGCACTACTTTGGAAATCAAATCATTGCCCACTCCTATAGCCATCGAATTAAAATGTATTGCTATTGCTGAGCAAGGGGCTAATAATAAATAAACGTTGGCTTAACAATTTGTTAACACTCTTTAGTTTGAGGGCGCTAACGCCTTTCGTTGCTTTGTGTCCTTATAATTTTTGACTTGAATTACATGGCTAAAAACCCGCCTGCGCAACGCTCTGAACTGATAGAAGGATTTCGGTTAAGGGCACTGCGTTTGTTCTTTTTTAAAGAGCGGAAATTCTTCTTAGCCCTTTCCATTTTATTCATCGCGGCAGGCGTTTTATATCCTTATGCGCCCATTGCCATGTGGGTAGGTTTTGCCTTTGCAGGATATTCGGCAGTAGCCAACGACAGTATTCAAACCATTGGAACATTTTTGGCATCGAACGCCAAGCGTCCGTGGTGGGTTTTGTGGTTGTTTATAGGGGGAATATTTGTGGTAACCATGTCGGTGAGTTGGTATATGTATAATGGCGATGTTTCGTTTCAAAGGTTGGCGGCAAAAGGCTTCGACAAAACACCGGAGAAGTTTGAGTTTCTTCAGTTAGCCGCGCCCCTTATTCTTTTGTTGATGACCAGGCTCAGAATGCCGGTTTCTACTACTTTTCTTTGTCTGAGTGCATACAGCGCAAATCTTTCGGGCATCACCGGCATGTTGCAAAAAAGCATGACCGGATATTTTCTGGCATTTTTCATTGCTATCACCGTTTGGTTTTTGCTTTCTAAACAAATAAGAAGATTAACTACGGGCGAAGCGAAACCCATCTGGTCTGTATTACAATGGATTATTAGTGGAGGGCTATGGGCGGTGTGGTTGATGCAGGACGGGGCTAATATTGCTGTTTCGCTGCCACGCCAATTAGGCTTGTTTCAGTTGATTATTTTTCTGGGATATGTGTTTTTTGGTTTGGGCATTCTTTTTTACCTGAAAGGAGATAAAATTCAACAGGTAGTGAATGAAAAATCCGAAGTTACCGATGTTCGGGGCGCTACTGTAATTGACTTTACTTATGCTTTGATTTTGCTTTTTTTCCTGAACATGAGCAAAATTCCCATGAGCACTACCTGGGTGTTTCTGGGTTTGCTTGCCGGGCGGGAAGTAGCCATGAATATTTCCAAAAACTACAGCGAAAACAGAGATATGGCGCGCACCTTTAAACTTATTTTAAAAGACGCTACCTATGCCCTTATTGGCTTGATTATTTCAATCATCACTGCCGTGTTGGTCAACAAAACCATTCAGGAAGAATTGTTGGCGATGATCAGGTAAATATTACGGAATATCTGGTGAGGTGAATTCACTTCAAATCATAACGGTCTGCTTTCATCACTTTTACCCACACATTGACAAAATCTTTTACAAATTTTTCTTTGTTATCGTCCTGAGCATAAAAAGCTGCATAAGCACGCAATATGGAGTTTGATCCAAAAACCAAGTCCACACGTGTAGCTGTCCATTTGGTGTTTCCTGTTTTTCTGTCAACTATATTGAATAAATTGTCAGCCACAGGCTTCCAAGAGTATTTCATATCCGTAAGGTTTACAAAGAAATCATTGCTTAGCACACCTTCTCTGTCTGTTAGCACACCATGCTTGGTACCGCCATGATTTGTTCCCAAAACGCGCATACCTCCCATCAACACAGTCATTTCAGGAGCTGTCAAGCCCATAAGTTGTGTTCTGTCTAGGAGTAGCTCTTCAGGTTTCACGTCATAATCCTTTTTCAGCCAATTTCTATAGCCATCATGTATGGGTTCCAATACCTCAAAAGATTCCGCATCGGTCATTTCCGCAGTAGCATCTCCGCGACCGGGGCTAAAAGGTACTTTGATGTTTACACCTGCTTCTTTTGATGCTTTTTCAACTGCTGCACTTCCTCCCAAAACAATCAAATCAGCTATGCTCACTTTTTTCGGTAAACCGGATTGAATTTCTGAAAGTTTGTTGAGCACTTTCTCAAGACGCTTAGGCTCATTTCCTTCCCAATCTTTTTGAGGAGCAAGGCGAATTCGCGCACCATTGGCACCGCCTCTGAAATCCGAACACCGGAAAGTTCTGGCGCTGTCCCATGCAGTATTGATCAATTCCGATCCTGACAATCCGCTATTGAGCAGTTTTGTTTTAAGCTCTTCAATTTCAGCATCTGAAAGTGTGTAATCAACTGTTGGGATTGGGTCTTGCCAAATCAAATCTTCTTTTGGCGCATCTGCTCCCAAATAACGGCTTTTCGGACCTAAATCACGGTGCGTAAGTTTGAACCAAGCCCTTGCAAAAACATCGGCAAAGTATTCAGGGTCTTTTTGAAAACGTTCTGAAATTTTTCGATATTCCGGATCCATTTTCATTGCCATATCCGCATCGGTCATAATCGGATTTCTGCGCACACCTTGAATATGTGCATCCAATGGTTTGTCTTCTTCTTTCATGTTAACAGGTTCCCATTGCCAAGCTCCGGCAGGGCTTTTTTTCAATTCCCATTCATGATTTAACAAAAGATTAAAATAAGTATGGTTCCATCTGTCAGGTGTGGTTGTCCAGGCACCCTCCAAACCGCTGGTAATAGTATCTTCCGCATTGCCTTTCCCTTTTGGGTTCATCCAGCCAAAACCTTGGTCATGAATATGTGCTCCTTCGGGACTTTCGCCCAATTTTGATGCATCTCCGTTTCCATGTGCTTTGCCTACCGTATGTCCACCTGCTGTTAATGCTACTGTTTCCTCATCATTCATCGCCATCCTCTTAAAGGTCATCCGAACATCTTGTGCGGTTCTCAAGGGGTCAGGGTTTCCATCCACTCCTTCAGGATTAACATAAATCAAACCCATTTGAACGGCAGCCAAAGGATTTTCAAGCGATTCACGGTCCCTGTCATCTGCATAACGGTTTTTGGTTGCTGCCAGCCATTCCTTTTCCGTTCCCCAGTTAATGTCTTTTTCGGGATGCCATATATCTTCACGACCTCCGGCAAAGCCAAATGTTTTGAATCCCATGGATTCATATGCCATATTTCCGGCAAGGATGTACAAATCTGCCCATGAAATCTTGTTTCCGTATTTTTTCTTGATTGGCCATAACAACCTTTGTGCTTTATCCAGGTTCGTATTATCCGGCCAACTGTTAAGCGGAGCAAAGCGTTGATTTCCGGTATTGCTTCCGCCACGACCATCCGCAATCCTATAGGTTCCCGCAGCATGCCATGCCATTCTGATCATCAATCCTCCATAGTGTCCCCAATCTGCAGGCCACCAGCCCTGACTATCGGTCATTAATTTTTTCAAATCATTCTTTAATGCTTCTAAATCAAGTGATGTAAAAGCCTCCTTGTAATTGAAATCCTGACCCAGCGGATTGGTTTTCGTATCGTGTTGGTGCAAGATATCCAGATTGAGTGCTTTTGGCCACCAGTTCATCACAGAATTACTGCTTGCTGTGTTTGCTCCGTGCATTACCGGACATTTTCCTGTTTTACTGTTTTCCATATTATTTGATTTTAAATTTTCCACTTATTTGAAGTTTAATATCGTTGATTTGAAAGTTTTTAATCTTCTTCTTTTTGAAGTAATCATTTATCAG
>CAZFFP010000108.1:0-9215 GCA_964518215.1 uncultured Chitinophagaceae bacterium | reverse complement strand
ATTCCACCAATCGCTCATGCACCCGGTAGCTGCTTTCGGTCATTTGTTTTTTCACCTTTTCATCTGCCGTTCCCATATACACAATGCCTTCTGAGCCGATGGCGCGCATAGCAGCGCCTGTAAGCGTGGCAAGGTCAATCACCAATTCGGGGTTGTATTTTTTTGCAAAACTCAACGCATCAGCCAAAATCATTCTTCCTTCGGCATCGGTATTGAGCACTTCTACCGTCATGCCATTGTGCATCTTAATGACATCACCCGGCACATAAGCATTCTCGCCCGGACGGTTGTCGGTGGCAGGAATCAAACCCACTACATGCACCGGCAATTTTGATTTGGCAATGGCATAAAATGCCGCAGCAACAGCTGCGCCACCTGCCATATCGCTCTTCATTTTATCCATCGAATTTTCGGTAGGTTTTAAAGACAAACCTCCGGTGTCATACACAACTGCTTTGCCTACCAACACCAATGGCCTTTTGTTTTTAGCATTCTTGGGTTTGTATTCGAGAATGTTAAAAGTAGGAGGTGTTTGGCTGCCATAGTTTACCGCCAACAATCCGCCCATTTTCAATGCTTCAATTTTTTTCTTGTTGAACACTTCAGTTTTGAAACCCGCCTGTTTACCTAATTTTTCAATTTCTTTAGAAAGCTGTTCTGCCGTAAGATAACTCAACGGCTCGTTCACCAAATCGCGGGCAATAAAAACGGCTTCGGTAGTTGTTTGTAAAGTTTCTGCTTCTTTTGTTGAAAGTTGTTTAGGGTCTGCAATAATAGTTTGCAGCGTGTTCGGTTTAATATTTTTATCGGTTTTGTATTTCAGAAACTGATAGTTGCCCAGCATGGCTCCTTCAACAAAAAGCGCCAGAGCATTTTGGTTTTTAGCGGCATTCAACACATAAAAGGTTTCTAATTTCAAAGTGTTTGCCGCTGCACCCAACTGAGTTCCTTTTCTTCTCATTTTCTCATTTGCCGAAGGATTATTTTCAGCTTCATCTTCCACGAGCCAAATATTTTTTCCGTTGCGTTGCAGATACACAGGCGATATTTTGTTTTTGAGCGAAGCTTGAATAAAGGCTATTTCTTCCTTTGAAAAACCCAACGTTGCAAAATCGGTTTTGCTGTCACTTATCACCGCAAGGTTGCCTGCTTTGCCAAAATTGGAGTCGGGTTTGATTTTTATGAGTGTCATAGATGTTTTTTGAGTGGTCAAAGATAAGTATTAATGAAAGTTAATGATGCCTCATCCGGATTCATCATGCGTGGTTTAGTAAAGTGACATAAGTCAAGTTCTAAACTGACTTCAATCATTCATTTGTTTCAATGAGTTGCAGAACTTTGATATACAATTTTTCAAACCTTCTTTTTGCCTAATAATAAACACATGTCAATTCCAAAATTTATACTTTATTTTATCAATATATGCAACACAGATGTTCCTTCCGTTGGCGGCAAAAATGCCTCATTAGGCGAAATGATTGGTACGCTTTCGCAATATGGCATTAAAGTGCCCGAAGGTTTTGCCCTCACTGCCGATGCTTATCGTTTGTTTCTTCAAGAAAACAAACTGAGCAATAAGCTAAAAATTGAACTGGATAAATTAGACACCAAAGGATTGAGCAATCTTGCTGAGGTTGGAAAGAATTGCAGAACACTGATTGATTCGGGTAATATTCCTGAGTTGATTAAAAAAGAAATCATTCTATCATACAAAACTTTAAAAGGCGAAAAAGAAATTTCTGTAGCCGTGCGCAGCAGCGCCACTGCCGAAGATTTGCCCACGGCAAGTTTTGCCGGACAACACGATAGTTTTCTGAATGTGAATGGCAATGAAAATCTGCTCAAAGCCATTCATAAATGTTATGTATCACTATTTAATGACCGTGCAATAAAATATAGAATTGACAATGGCTTCGACCACATGCACGTGGCGCTTTCAGTAGGTGTTCAGCGCATGGTTCGCTCCGATATTGGCAGTGCCGGTGTGGCTTTTACTATTGACCCCGAAAGCGGCTTTGACAAAGCCATCTACATCACTTCCTCATGGGGCTTGGGCGAGAACATTGTGCAGGGCGCAGTGAATCCCGATGAGTTTTATGTATTCAAACCTTCCATAGAAAATCAAAAGCGAAGCATCATTTATAGAAAATTAGGCGAAAAGGAAAATAAAATGATTTATTCCGAAGGAACGGAAAAGCCTATCATCAATATCGAAACATCGCCTGCAGAAAGAGCCATTTTTTCGCTTACAGATAAGGATGTGGAAACATTGGGCCAATGGTGCTATACAATTGAGAGGCACTACAAAATGCCTATGGATATTGAATGGGCAAAAGATGGTGTAACGGGTGAATTATTTATTGTTCAGGCGCGCCCCGAAACAGTTCATGGACAGCAGCAAAACATCTCGATCAAAGAATACAAATTAATTTCAAAAGCAAAACCACTATGTATAGGCAAAGCTGTGGGTCGCTCCATTGCAAGCGGCAGGGTATGCATTGTAAAATCAATAGCCGATGCCGGAAAAGTGCAAAAAGGCGATATTATAGTAGCGGATATTACTAATCCCGATTGGAATTCCATGCTGCGTAATGCGGTGAGCATTGTAACCAATAAAGGCGGCAGAACCAGTCATGCCTCTATTGTAGCACGCGAACTCGGTATCCACGCAATAGTAGGCACCGGTGATGCTACCGAAAAACTACATGACGGGCAAATCATCACCGTATCGTGTATCGAAGGCGATGAAGGCATGGTATATGACGGCAAACTGGTATGGAGCGTAAAGGAAATCAGTTTTGAAAATATCGAAGCTACACATACTAAGCCTATGTTTATTCTTGCCGACCCCGGCAAAGCGTTTCGGCTTTCTTTTTATCCAAACGAAGGCGTTGGTTTACTGCGCATGGAATTTATCATCACCAATAGTATCCGCATTCATCCGATGGCATTGGTGAAATATAACGAGTTGATGGACAGCAACGACAAAAAATCTATTGAAGCCATTACCCATCATTATACAGACAAGAAAAAATATTTCGTAGAAAAACTCTCCGAAGCCGTGGCAATGGTAGCGGCTGCCTTCTATCCTAAAGATGTGATTGTGCGCATGAGTGATTTTAAGACCAATGAATATGCGCAGTTAATCGGAGGTAAAACCTTTGAGCCTGAAGAAGAAAACCCCATGCTCGGCTTTCGGGGTGCATCGCGTTATTACAATGAAAAATACCGCGAAGGTTTCGGAATGGAGTGTGAAGCCATGCGAATAGTGCGCGATGAAATGGGGTTGACCAATGTGAAACTGATGATACCTTTTTGCCGCACGGTTGAAGAAGGAAAAAAAGTGTTGGAAACCATGAAAACATTTGGCTTGGAGCGCGGTAAAAACGGATTAGAAGTGTATGTAATGGCAGAAATACCAAGCAATGTAATTCTCGCAAAAGAGTTTGCCGAAATTTTTGATGGCTTCTCTATCGGCTCCAACGATTTAACACAACTCACTTTGGGTATTGACCGCGATTCAGCTACCATCAGCAACCTATTTGATGAAAATAATGCAGCCGTAAAACAAATGCTTTCAACAGTAATTCAGTTGGCAAAAAAATCGGGTGTAAAAATCGGCTTGTGCGGACAAGCACCCAGCGATTATCCTGAGTTTGCACAGTTTCTCGTAGAGCAGGGTGTTGACAGCATTTCATTTGTTCCCGATGCGCTGCTGAAAGGAATAGAGAATATCAGTTTGGCTGAGAAAAAACTGAATCATTCATTTGTTAAGCTATAAAATCATTCATCATGAACAAAGATTTCAAAAACAAAGTAGCCCTTGTTACCGGAGGCAGCTTCGGTATAGGAAAAGCAGCCGCCATTGCATTTGCAAAACGTGGCGCTAAAGTAGTAGTTGCCGATTGGGTAAAAAGCAACGACACCGTAAACGATATTAAGAAATTGAAAGGCGAAGCCATTTTTGTCAAATGTGATGTTTCAAACGAAGCAGATGTAAAAGCGCTCATTGCCAAAACCCTTAAAACATACGGCAGATTAGATTTTGCTTTCAATAATGCCGGAATTGAAGGGCACAAAGGAATTACGCACGAATGCACCAACGAAAACTGGGAACATGTAATAGGCGTGAATCTGAAAGGTGTGTGGTATTGCTTGAAACATCAGATTACCGTAATGCTGAAACAAGGCAAAGGCTCAATAGTCAACAATGCATCTATTGCCGGCTTGGTTGGATTTCCGGGGGTGCCTGCTTATGTGGCTTCAAAACATGGAGTAATAGGACTGACAAAAAATGCCGCTTTGGAATATGCCCGCCAGGGAATTCGTGTAAATGTGGTTTGCCCGGGAGTTATAAAAACACCTATGATAGACCGCTTCACCGGAAAAGACAAAACAGTTGAACAACAATTTGAAAGTGCCGAACCAATTGGGCGCATGGGCGAACCCGATGAGGTTGCCAGCGCAGTATTATGGTTGTGTTCAGATGAGGCGTCTTTCGTTACCGGGCATCCTATGGTAGTAGATGGCGGTTGGGTGGCACAATAAAAAGCGCTGTCATTTATTTATAAATTGCAGTTTGAAAAAGCAAAATAATGATTGCTGAAACTAAAACTGCTGAAGAGGCAATAAATATAATTAAGTCTGGGCAGCGTGTATTTGTTCAGGGCAGTGCAGCTACTCCACTGCATTTACTGCGCGCTTTGGAAAAAAGAGCTAAGGAATTACGTCAGGTGGAATTGGTCTGCGTGAGCGTCTTGGGCGATATAGGCATCAACAAACCCGAATACCGCGATAGTTTTTATTTCAATTCTCTGTTCGTTTCGGCTCCGGTAAGAAAAAATGTGAACGAAGGCAATGGCGATTATATTCCGGTATTTCTCAGCGAAATTCATTTATTGTTTGAGAAAAATATTCTGCCGCTCGATGTAGCATTGATACACGTATCGCCACCCGATAAACACGGTTTTTGTTCATTAGGAGTGTCGGTAGATGTTGCCCGCTCGGCAGTTAAACATGCCCGTCATGTTATTGCACAAGTGAATCCGCAAATGCCGCGCACTCATGGCGATGGATTGATTCATGTAAACGAAATCAACTCTTTTGTCGAAGTAGATGAACCATTACCTGAGGTGGATTATTCAAAAGAAGTGAGCGAATGTGAAATAATCATTGCACAAAAAATAGCATCATTGATTGAAGACCGCGCTACTTTGCAAATGGGTATTGGCACCATACCCGATGCTGTGTTGCAATGTTTAAACAATCATAAAGATTTAGGTGTGCATACTGAAATGTTTTCTGACGGGGTGATGAAACTGATGAAAAAAGGCATTATCACCAATCGCCATAAAAAGAAGCACCGCAACAAAACTGCCACTGCTTTTGCCATTGGCACAAGAAGTCTATATGATTTTATTGACGACAATCCGCAATTTTCTTTTTTAGAAGCAGGATATGTCAATGACGGAAAAATTATCCGCACGAACCCTAAAGTAGTTGCCATTAACAGCGCTATTGAAATAGATATTACCGGACAGGTTTGTGCCGATTCTATCGGAACCAGACAATATTCGGGAGTAGGCGGTCAGATGGATTTTATTCGCAGTGCGGCACTCTCTGAAGGAGGCAAGCCAATCATCGCCATGAGTTCGGTAACAGGTAAGGGCATTTCTAAAATTGTTCCATTCCTGAAAGAAGGGGCTGGCGTGGTAACCACCAGAGCGCATGTGCATTATGTGGTAACCGAATACGGCATAGCTTATCTGTTTGGAAAAAATTTGAAACAACGCGCTCAGGAATTATTAAAAATAGCACACCCCAATCACAGAGAAATGTTGGATAAAGCTATTTTTGAAAGGTTTCATTAGAACTCTTCGGAAAATAGATTTTCAATATTTTCCTCTCCCTTAATCCCTCTCCAAAGAGGGACAATTGGAATATTTTCCGAAGAATTCTATTCATAGAGGCAATGCTGTATTTGTTTTTTATAATGCCAAAATAATTTCTCGCAAAGACGCGAAGACGCAAAGAAAAATCATCTCTGATTCTTTGTTAAAACCTGAAAACTACTAATATCTGAAGGCTTATGGCTAAAGGCTAAAAGCAATTTCTGACACTATTGAGAAAAGCATATAGTAAACAATATCGCACCTGAATTGTCATTAAAATAAAATATATGATGCTGAACTGGTTTAAAAAATCCGACCCGATAAAAGAGTTGCAGAAACAATATCAAAAACTCATCGAAGAATCCTATCAACTTTCACATACCAACAGAAAACTTTCCGACCTGAAAGCGGCAGAGGCAGAGGAAGTAATGAAGAAGCTGGAAGCACTGAAAGCAAGCGGGGCGCAATAAAAAAGCGACCGGCTGCTGAATGCTTCACCGATCGCTGTAAAAATTATTCGGGTGTAAATTATTGTTGTTCTATTTTTTCTATGCGGAACATTAAATCATGCACCAGTTGTTGCAGTTCCGAAATATTTTCTTTTTGTTCGGTAATAATCTCCTGCTGTTCCTGAATGGCTTTGGTAAGCACCGGAATTAAATCGCTGTAATAAACGCCAAGGCGTTCGGTATCTCTCCATTCGCCTGTTCCAGTATTGTCGTCTGTAATTACATATTCTTTAGTTGCTACTACTTCGGGAATCACTTGTTGTAAATCTTGAGCAATGAACCCTATTTTTTTACCTTCTTCAGGGCGACTGTTCCATTGAAAACTTACCGGCTTCAGCTTCATTAATGCATCTAAACCGTAAGGTGATGTTTCAATGGCAGATTTTTCTCTTCTGTCGGAAGTATTTATGGTTCCATTACCCGACCATACATTTGACCAACGAAAGCCACTGGCTCCAAGCGCAATATTATTGTCTGATGCAGGTCTAAATGTGGAGATTAGGAATTGAAAATAACTGGTTGGAGTGGTTGCAAAATCGTCTGTGGATCGGGCAACATTTAATTGCCCACCAGTGGTAACAAATATTTTCCAGTCACTGCCCGTGGTTCCTGTTTTTACTAATTCTAATCCGGGCTCATAAGTGCTGCTTACACTGCTTACGCGAAGGTTAACGTTTTGGGAAGCCGCTTCATGAACGTGCAATCTAGTTAGAGGTGAAGAAATTCCTAAGCCTGTAAACCCACTTTTTAACATTACCATAGCATCGCTTCGTGCAAATGTGCTTGTGCCATTGCCGATAACAAATAAGCGGTCGTTTGAATTTCTTGCTGTGACCGACAATGGAGTATATTCAGTATTATATAAACCCATTACCGTTTCAGCAAAAGAGGGTGCCGTTGTATGAAATCCCATAGTAGTGCTTCTTGCTCCAGATGCGATGGTTAAATTCCCCAATGCGGTGCTACCAAAACCCGAAGCGGTGGTTTCATATCCAATAGCGGAGCTAAAAAACCCCGAAGCGGTGGTTACGTATCCCAATGCGGTGCTGCCACCACCCAAAGCCGAGGTAGATTCTCCCAATGCAGTGCTGCTTATACCCGATGCATTTGTAGCTATTCCCATAGCAATGCTGCCTTCACCTGTAGCTTTAGTATTCCAGCCTGTAGCAAAAGAATAAATACCTATACTGTCGCTGTTCCATTGATTTCCGGTTACTCTGCCTGCTCTAAAAGCTCCTTTATTGGGGTTGAAAAACATTCGGGTTCCTGCACCACTTATCTCAGGTAATGCACCGCTGCCAAATGTTCCTGTAACGATTATTCCATCAGTGCCATCCACTCTGACAGCACCTGCATCGGCAATGATGCTGCGTCCGGCACCTGCGCCACCAAAATCATAAGCATCATCTAAAGTGCCCCCTGAACCGGCAGACATAGTAGTCCATTCTGCCAAGCCATCAGCATTGCTGGTAAGCACTTTACCTACGCCTGGGTTGCCGCCTCTAATACGAATTTGACCGTCAACATCGAGTTTGGTAGTAGGGTCTATATTACCAATGGCGGTATTGCCGTTTTTAAGCATTCGGAGTGCATCACTTCTGGCGTTATCATCAGTTCCATTGCCTATTACGAATAATCTGTCGTTGGCCTGCCAGGCAATTGCTGATAATGGAGTATAATCTGTATTGAAGATGCCCAGAGCCAGTTCTGCATAAGACGAAGCTGTAGTATTCCGCCCCATAGTCATGCTGAAAAGTCCTGAAGCATTAGCTTCATAACCCAATGCAAAACTGCTGAAATTAGAAGCAGTGTTATTGGTTCCTATAGATACACTGTTATTCCCTGAAGCTGTCCCGCCTATTGCAACACTGCCAAGTCCCGTAGCTGTAGAAAAGCTACTTAAAGCAATGCTATGATCACCCGAGGCAGTACTTTGGTATCCAAAAGCAAAGCTATGATTACCGGAAGCTTGAGATTGGTATCCAATTGCGGTGCTAGCTGTGCCAATTGCTTGTGTGAAATATCCCATGGCAATACTGTAATTAGCTGTTGCTTGAGTTTGAAACCCTAAAGCATTTGAGCCTATTCCACTTGCTCTGGAATTTAATCCCGAGGCAAAAGAATAATCACCGGTAAAATTTGGACTCCATTGCCCACCGGTAACCCTGCCAGTTCTGAAAGCTGCTTTATTTGGGTTGAAGAACATATAGGTGCCGGCTGTTGTAGTTTCCGATAAAGCACCACTACCATAAGTTCCTGTTACCAATAATCCATCAGTGCCATCTACTCGGACAGCGCCCGCATCGGCAATAATGCTGCGCCCGAAACCTGCTCCTCCAAAATTGTAAGCATCATCTAAAGTGCCACCAGAAGAAAGAGGAATGTTAACTGTATTGCCTCCTGAAATACTGAGTTCTCCTGTAACACTGTTAAATGAAAGCGTTTGTTCATCTGTATTAATAGCAGCAAGAAAATCTGCTTCAGTTCCGACATTACCGAGGCTTAACCATATTTCATAAGCGCTCAATCCGTCTTGTCCATCCTGACCATCAACACCTGCAACGCCTTGCGGTCCGGGTGCACCATCGGCTCCATCTTGACCATCAGCGCCCGGAGGTCCTTGTGCTCCATCCTGTCCGGGCGGACCTTGAACACCTTGCGGTCCTTGTAAGGACGCAAGAAAATCAGCTTCGGTTCCAACATTTCCGAGACCTAACCAGATTTCATATGCGCTTAAACCATCAGCGCCATCTTGCCCGTCTTGTCCAGCGGGCCCTTGTGCTCCGGGTGCGCCATCATTTCCTGCTATGCCTTG
>CAZFFP010000107.1:0-9631 GCA_964518215.1 uncultured Chitinophagaceae bacterium | reverse complement strand
CATAGTTTTATCGCTATAAAAAACACTATCAGAAGTATGAAACCACCTATAATTAAACTCTTCAGCAAATCAGCCATTTTTGCTTTCACACTTTTTGTAAGCCCTTTGTTTGGTGCACTGCTGTATGCCGATAATCTGAATCGCTTAGGCAGAACAAAACCAATATTGTCGGTAATTATGTTTGGATTGTTTTTTTCTTTGGCATCGGGTGTAATCTTGAGGTTGCTTTTAACCAATGCCATGCTCATCCTTCCGATAACTTTCGCAACAAATGCGTTGGGAGGATATATTTTAACGCAATTATTCTGGAAAAATCATTTGGGCGATATTGAAACCTATGAAGCCAAATCAATTATTGGTCCGTTGCTGATTGTGTTGGCTTTGTCTGCCGCCTTGTTGATGTTTGTGATGAAGCGGTTGGGGTGAAAGCTTTAATTTAACGTGAGTTATGATTTAAATTTAAGATACAGTCAACAAAATGTAGATTGTTCAACCCCACCTCTTTCCTGGTTAACCAAAAACTTCAGAGACCTCCGCGTAAAATCATGTGATTGTAAATTATAGATTGTAGAGATATAGTTAAAACGATGCGCGATACGCTTTCTTTTATTTCTAGATTTCTCGGTCACTATTCTGAATAATTTTATTTCACGAATAATATTTAGTACTGCTGCCCTGCTTAAGGAAATTATTTGATTTTCCGAAGAAGTCTATTCTAAGCTTAGATTAAACACTGCGTTCATAATGAACAGGCATTGATATTTAGCCGTAAAATAAAAGTTTGAATGGTGCTATAAACGATTGAGTGATCAGTTATAATGTCAACATTCCTAATGTTCTTACTATAAAAAATGTTCTAAAGGCAATTTAAACAACATTATTCCCCATTGGTAATACCCTTAATATCGCTGAGAATTTTGTTGGCAATACTATTTGCCATGTTTTCGGAAGTGCTTTCGGCAATTACACGCACAATAGGCTCGGTGTTGGATTTACGCAGATGCACCCAGTTTTCATCGAACTCTATGCGCACCCCGTCAATGGTAGTATGGGGTTGCTTTTTGTATTTCTGTTGAATTTTTTTCAAAACCATATCTACATCCATTTCGGGCGAGAGTTCGATTTTGTGTTTGGCAATATGATAGTCGGGATAAGTGCCGCGCAACATCGAAATGCTTTTTTTGTAATGCGCCAAATGCGAAAGAAACAAAGCAATGCCCACTAACGCATCGCGCCCGTAATGCAGGTCGGGATAAATAATGCCACCGTTGCCTTCACCGCCAATGACGGCATTTACTTCTTTCATTTTTTCTACCACATTCACTTCGCCTACGGCTGCACCAAAATATTCGCCACCGGCTTTTTCGGTAATGTCTTTCAAAGCGCGGGTAGAAGAAAGATTCGAAACCGTATTGCCTTTTTTATTTTTCAAAACATAATCGGCCACCGCTACCAAAGTGTACTCTTCTCCGAAAAGATTTCCGTCTTCACACATCAGCACCAAACGGTCCACATCGGGGTCAACGGCAATGCCTAAGTGTGCTTTGCTGCGCTTTACCTGTTGACTCAATTCGCCCAGATTTTCGGCCAGCGGTTCAGGATTGTGCGCAAAATTTCCGTTAGGCTCGCAAAACAATTCCACTACTTCTTTCACACCCAACGCTTTGAGCAACTGAGGCAATACCAATCCTCCTGTAGAATTTACGCAATCTATCACTACCTTGAAATTGGCAGCTTCAATGGCTTTCACATCTACCAAAGGCAACGCCAAAACTTTTTGAATATGCACATCGAGATAACCTTCTTTCGTAGTGTAGCTACCCAACTTGTTCACTTCCACAAAATCGAAATCTTCCTTTTCGGCAATATCCAACACCTCCTGTCCTTGCTTGGCTGAAATAAATTCGCCTTTATGGTTGAGCAGTTTCAGCGCATTCCATTGCTTGGGATTATGACTGGCAGTGAGTATGATGCCGCCTGCTGCGTTTTCTTCTGTTACGGCTATTTCAACTGTTGGAGTGGTGGACAAATCAAGGTCAACCACATGAATACCCAATGATTGCAAAGTGCCCGAAACAATGCTGCGCACCATTGCGCCCGAAATGCGTCCGTCTCTGCCGATAACAATTTTGGGTGCGGCTTTTTTCGATTTTCTTTTTATTAATGTGCCGAAGGCGGCAGTATATTTTACAATATCCACCGGAGTGAGATTTTCGCCCGGCTTGCCTCCAATAGTGCCTCTGATTCCTGAAATAGATTTTATTAACGTCAACTTAACTTAATTTTGGGGCTGCAAATTTAATTCTTACCCTTTAATCTTCTACCCGAAAAAACCGATTGTGGAAAACTTGATGACAAAACAGTGGTTCGAAGTGTGGTTCGATTCGCCCTATTACGAAAAACTATACAGCCAACGCAACGAAACCGAAGCCCGTGAATTTATTGATGCTTTGTTAGGTTTTCTGAACCCGAAATCTGATGCTTCCATGCTCGATTTGGGTTGCGGCAAAGGTCGCCATGCCATTTATTTAGCCTCGAAAGGTTTCGATGTTACGGGCGTTGACCTTTCTCGTTCGAATATTGAATGGGCAACAAAAGCCGAGCATAAAAATTTGCAGTTTTTTGTGCACGATATGCGCAGGCTGTTTCGGGTGAATTATTTCGATTTTGTGTTCAACTTTTTTACCAGTTTCGGCTATTTTGAACGTGAAGAAGACCATTACAAAACCATTGAAGCGGTAGCGAATGCTTTGAAACCCGATGGCGTTTTCGTGTTGGATTTTTTAAATACCGAAACAGTGGTGCGCCAACTGCCTTTTCATGATTCGATTGAAAAAGAAGGTATAATTTTCAATATTCACAAACACTTGCAAAACGGCTGGATAGTAAAGGAAATTGATGTGAACGACAATGGGCGCATTTCGAGTTTTTCCGAAAAAGTAAAAGCGCTTTCTGTTTCAGATTTGAAAAAATATTTTGAAAAAGCAGGCTTGCAAATCACCGATACTTTTGGCAATTATCAATTGGCTCCTTTCGACAGCAATACCTCAGATCGTTTGATTTTAATCGGAAAAAAATCTTCATGAGCGAGCTTCTCTCACAGTGGGATGCACAGTGGTTTCAACTCATCAACAGCGGATGCGCCAATGCTTTATTCGATTCATTGATGCCCTTGTTGAGAAATAAATTTTTCTGGTCGCCCTTGTATATTTTCATTCTTGTGTTTTTGTTATTGAATTATAAGCAACATGCTTTGAAAATTATTCTGCTTGCCATCATCACCATTTTTATTTCCGACCAGTTGAGCAGTAGTTTTTTCAAACCTTTGTTTCAAAGGGCACGTCCTTGTCATGGTTTAAATGAGCAATTGGAGTATGTCAGACTGTTGGTGAATTGTGGCAGCGGATTCAGCATGCCTTCTTCACATGCAGCCAATCATTTTGCTTTTGCCACTTTTTTCTTCATGGTGTTTCGCACCCGAAGAGTTTTCTTTTATGCTTTCTTATGGGCAGCGGTTATTGGTTTCGCTCAGATATATGTCGGTGTTCATTACCCTTTGGATATTGTAGCAGGAGCGTTATTAGGCGTTATTGTTGGCTGGCTTACGGGCAGGTGGTGCGGAATATGATTACAATATTGGTAACACATCATGATATTCATTATTAGTTATATAATAGCACCGCTTGTTCACTTGAATTTCAAGTGTATTTTTTATTGTTGATGCAAATATTCATGTGTTTTCTCCCAAATGCATCAGAAACATCAGAAAAATACATAATTAATTTAAGGCTATCGTTCTTATTAATTGACTCGGCAACGCTGTTATCTTTTTAAAATTTCTGGTTGCTTTTTAATGCTCGCGCTTGTATTTAATTTACTCTCACCCGCAATCTCTATCTTTGCCAACTTTATATAAATGAGCGGAAACACTACCAATAAATTGCCTTCGGGCATACCTTATATCATCGGCAACGAAGCTGCCGAGCGATTCAGTTTTTATGGTATGAGGGCAATTTTGGTCGTGTTCATGACTCAGTATTTGTTAGGACCGGATGGTATGCCCGATACCATGAGCGAACCCGATGCTAAATTCTGGTTTCACATGTTTGTGATGTCTGCTTATATGTTTCCAATATTCGGAGCAGTTATCAGCGATATTTTTTGGGGCAAATACAAAACCATTATCATTCTTTCGATAGTGTATTGCATTGGTCATATCACATTGGCGGTGAACGAAACCCGTGTGGGTTTATTTATAGGATTAGGATTGATTGCATTGGGAGCCGGAGGCATTAAGCCTTGTGTTTCCTCGCATGTAGGCGACCAGTTCAGCCTTAAAAACAGACACCTCATCGAGCGTGTGTTCAGCTATTTTTATCTTTCTATAAATCTGGGCGCTGTCGTTTCAACTTTGCTCACGCCTATTTTGCTCGATAAATATGGACCATCGGTTGCCTTTGGCGTTCCGGGCGCTTTGATGATTACGGCTACACTTGTGTTTTATGCCGGCAGGAAAAACTTCATCACCATACCCGCTGCCGGTTGGCAAAAATTTAAAACCGCTGTGTTCAGCAGCGAGGGCATTGCTACTATTTTAAAATTGGCAGGCATTTATGTTTTCATTGCCATTTTCTGGTCGTTGTTCGACCAGACAGGTTCTTCATGGGTATTGCAGGCGGCACATTCCAACATGAACAAAACCATTGACCTCACCTTTGGCATATTCTCTTATGAATGGCTTCGGTTCGATTTGCTGCCTTCTCAAATTCAAGCTGCCAATCCGCTTTTGATTTTATTGTTGGTTCCTGTTTTTACTTTCCTTATTTATCCGGTTCTGAATAAATTTTTCAAACTGACTCCTCTGCGAAAAATTTCCATAGGTATGTTTATCGCGGCAGTGTCTTTTTCTATCGTAGCTATTATGGAAAATCGTCTTCAGGCGGGAAACCATGTTCATATCATCTGGCAGTTGTTTGCTTACGTAATTCTTACCGCTTCTGAAGTAATGATATCTATTACCGCTTTGGAATTTTCATATACTCAGGCACCTAACAGTATGAAATCGTTCATCATGGGCTTATTTATGTTGTCGGTTTCTTTAGGCAATCTGATAACTGCCGTTGTGAACAAAGTAATCGTCAATGCAGATGGAACACTGATGCTTGAAGGAGCTGAATATTTCTGGTTCTTTACGGCTTTGATGTCGGGCACGGCATTGTTGTTTATTTTTGCCGCCCGGCTTTATAAAGAGAAAACCTACATTCAGTCGGGCAGAAATACTTTGGAAGATATTGTGGTGGAAGAATAAGATTTGATTTCAGAAGTTAGAATTTAGATTTTAGAAGTCAGATTAAAAACTATCAACCTAAATACTCCAAATCATAATATTTGAATTTTAAACTTTGTATTTTGAATTTATAAAAAAATGGAACTCAACAACAACCGATTTCAAATTCATGGAATAGATGTTTTGCAATTGTGCGAAAAATATGAAACGCCCCTGTATGTGTATGATACTGCAAAAATGCAATCGCAGTATGAAAAATTGACCACTGCTTTTTCCGGGGTAAACCTGAAGGTGAAATATGCCTGCAAGGCTTTGACCAATTTGAGCATTCTGAAATTTTTCAAAAAGTTAGGTTCGGGCGTTGACACGGTTTCTATAGAAGAAGTGCAATTGGCATTAATGGCAGGTTTCGAACCCAACGAAATTATGTATACACCCAATTGTGTTTCCATCGAAGAAATCAAGAAAGCGGTAGAATATGGTGTAACTATCAATATTGATAATATTTCCATTCTTGAACAATTCGGACATCAATACGGAAACAGTGTTCCTGTTTGCATTCGCATCAACCCACATATTATGGCGGGCGGCAACAAGAAAATTTCTACCGGACATATAGATTCCAAATTCGGCATTTCTATATATCAGTTGCGCCATGTAGAGCGTGTAGTGGCTTCTACCAAACTTAAAGTGCATGGTTTGCACATGCACACCGGCAGCGATATTATAGACCCCGAAGTTTTTATGCGCGGTGCCGAAATGCTGTTTGAAACAGCCGAGCATTTCAAAGATTTAGACTTTCTCGATTTCGGCAGCGGCTTCAAAGTGGCATACAAACCCGAAGATATTTCTACCGATATTGATGCGTTGGGCAAAGCCTTGTCTGCTCGTTTTCAGAAATTCTGCAAACAGTATGGTAAAGATTTAGAGTTGTGGTTTGAGCCGGGAAAATTTTTGGTGAGTGAAGCAGGTTATTTTTTCGCTAAAGTAAATGTGCTGAAATATACCACCGCCACCGTTTTTGCCGGATTAAATACCGGATTGAATCATCTTATCCGCCCGATGTTTTACGACTCGTATCATCATATTCTGAACATTTCAAACCCCGGAGGGATAGACCGCATTTACACCGTAGTGGGTTATATCTGCGAAACCGACACTTTCGCTTCCGACCGCAGAATTCACGAAATAAAAGAAGGCGATGTATTGTGTTTTCTCAATGCCGGAGCTTATGGCATCATGATGTCAAGCAATTATAATTCGCGCTTTCGCCCTGTTGAAGTGCTGATTCACGAGGGAAAAGACTACCTTATTCGCAAAAGAGAAACTATTGACGACTTAGTGAGAAACCAGGTAGCACTGGATGCATTTTAATATTGTTCGGAAAAAAATGTATTCCAAAAATTTAATCCACCTTGGTAATAGAAGCGGCATCTGATGTAATGGCATCAATAGTGGGATTCCCCATATAATTGATACTGCCATTGCCTGTAATACGGGCTTTCATGAAGTCTTTTACTTTTACATTGGCAGTGCCCGAGCCGGGAATCATTATTTCTGCTTCATTGCTTTCCATTTCGAAACTGTTCACCCTGCCGGTGCTTTCAATATCTATTAAATGAGTGGCAGCAGTTCCTTTCAGAAAAATATCGCCATTGCCTAAAACTTTAGTATGCAGCTTTTGAATATTGGCATCAATATCAATATTACCTGAACCGGAAATACTCAATTTTAAGCTATCGAAATTCATCATGCTTTTACTTAAAATAATACCCGGACCATTAAGCCCTATATATTTCAAATCGGGTGTGGTAATAGTTATTTTCATGTTTTTATAGAGTTTAGGTTTATCAGGAAAATAAATTTTCCAGATGCCGTTTTCTACTTTTTTACTTAAGGCTTCAATTACATTACTTTGGGCTTCAATTTTTACACGTTGTGTTGGTCCATAATTAATAAACACGTTATCTCTAAGCTCGTGCTCAATTCCTGAAAAAAACGCCACACTCACTTCTTCCTCTACAATAGGTCCTCTGGCTTTGTTGCAAGCAAACAAAACGAAAATCATAAAAACTAAAATTCCCGAATAATATATTCCCCACTTCATAAACTGTATATTTTGATTTAGACGAAAGTTATTCTGTTTAAAACGTTTATTAATAATCTTCACGGATATTTTATTAACACCTGCCTTTTGATATGTCTTAATAAACTATTAGGTGTTTTACGCAAAATCTTTACTTAAGTTCGCTCATGGGGTCCCAAAAATATTTTTCAAAGTCAACAACACGGTCATGAATTACCGGAATACCCTCAATCTCCAATAATTCCTGCATTTGTTCGGGGTAGGAAAAATGATGTTTGCCCGTTAGATGCCCATTGCGATTGAGCACCCGGTGTGCAGGAACCGGAGGAAACTGACTGCCCGACACATTCATTGCCCAACCTACCATTCGGGAAGAACCCGCGCTTCCCAAATATTTGGCAATGGCTCCATAAGAGGTAATTCTTCCTCTCGGAATCTTTCTTACCACCTCATAAACTTTTTCGAAGAAATTATTTGTCATTAATTTGTCTATTTTATATTCTTTTATTTGATAAACTTTGTTTTACAAGAGAATAATTGCAACATTTGCCGATTGTTTTAAAAAATGAAGAAAAGAATATTGATAAAGTTATTGACTTTAACCTTTGTTTTATTCATATTGAGTTGTGAAGGCGGCAGAAAAAATGAAATAAAAGAAAAGATGAGTTTAAGCGGAGAAATGATTTACAAAAAAAATTGTGTGGCTTGTCATGGTATTGACGGAAGATTACAACTGAACGGAGCAGCCAATCTCACGGAATCGAATTTTTCGGAAGAAGAAATAATTGAAATCGTTACGCACGGAAAAAAGCAAATGTTGGCTTTTAGCAACATCCTTTCTTCCGAAGAAATATTTTTGGTGGCAAACTATGTAAATAAACTCAAAAACGAATCTATATAGCATTTTATGACTAAGTATAAAAAATTAACTGTCTTATTGTTTATTTAAAAAACATTTTTACTACTTTTAACTCACATTGAAAAAGAAAATACAACTCAGTATAGAAAAATTTTTAGTATCAACTTTAACAAATTAAATCCTATAAAAAATGGAAACCTATCATGCAATTGGAGTGATGACCGGAAGTTCTTTAGACGGAATAGACCTTGCATATACGAAGATTACCGTAGAGAATGGACAATACAATTATGAAGTCTTGATTTCAGAATGCGTGCCCATCCCACCTAAGTGGAAATTACGAATTGAACAATTAGTGCTGCAGAATGCAGTTACTTATTTGAAAACCAGCGCATTTTTCGGTCATTTTATTGGCGACCGTATAGCCGAATTTATTGAAAAACATTCTTTAAGAGAACAATTAGATTTTATAGCTTCTCACGGGCAAACCGTTTTTCATCAGCCCGAAAATCTGTTTACCAGCCAGATTGGCGATGGCGCTGCTATAGCGAGAAAATCAGGCTTTCCGGTAATTTGCGATTTCAGAAGTATTGATGTTGCCTTGGGCGGTCAAGGCGCTCCTGTAGCGCCCATTGCCGACAAAATATTTTTCCCCGATTACAAATTCTTCCTCAATTTGGGAGGCATAGGCAATATTACGGCAAACATCAACGGAAGGTATGTAGCCTTCGATATTACGGCAGTAAATCTGGTGTTGAACAAAGTTGCCCGCCTGAAAGGTGCCGATTTCGATTATGACGGCAACATGGCTCGTGCCGGTGAGTTAGACGACCGCCTGTTTGAAGAACTGAATGGCTCTTGGTATTATGAAAAAGATTATCCCAAATCGCTGAGTGGCGGCTGGGTGAGTAAAGTGGTGTTACCCACACTTTCGCGCCACAATATTTCTATCGAAAATAAACTGCGCACATTAGTAGAGCACATCGCTTTTCAAATAAGCCGTTCCATTGCACAGGTTCACAAAAAAGAAAGTATAGACATCAGCAAAGCCGACAAAATGTTGGTTACCGGTGGCGGAGCATTTAATTCATTTTTAGTAGAAAGAATAGAAGCCTTATCGCCCCTTTCATTGATTGTGCCCGATGACGAAACCGTGAAATATAAAGAAGCCATCCTGATGGCGCTGATGGGAGTATTGAGGTTGCGCGGAGAAGTGAACTGCCTCGGCTCAGTTACAGGCGCTGAGCGCGATTCGATTGGCGGAGCAATATATCAGGGTTATTATAAGAAGATTTAGCAGAAAAACATTTTGCTAATCAACTCAAACGCGCTGTACCATTCTCTTAAATCCAAACTCCAGAATGCCATCAATAAAATCGTAAGGCTTGTAGCCGTTGAT
>CAZFFP010000106.1:0-9728 GCA_964518215.1 uncultured Chitinophagaceae bacterium | reverse complement strand
AATTACCACGAATTGCACCCGCCATAACCCGAAATACAAGGGTTTTGGCGGGTTTTTCATTTTCGTGTGCTACACTTTCCGAAACCTTTACATCGCAAATTTTTACTCACAAACTCTTGTCATCATGGCAATTCTTAAGTCAACATTTTTTCAGGTTTTTGCCGCCATCGTTTTGGTAATTCTCCTGTGGTATTTCTGGATGAAACCCCAAGCTACCACCTATACTACCACGCCAACGCCCGAAACCACCGAATAAATCATTTCACAAAACCCATCAAAAATTCTCATAAATGAGCACAGCACTTTCCATCGCAGCACTTCGTAAAATCGGAGTAAACGCCATGAGCAACGTTTCAAGCCTGAAACAACAGATCGCACTTTACAACGCGCGTTTCAGACGCAGACCCGATCCGATTTCTATCGGCATCACGATTAAAAACAACGGAGATACAGAGCGTGTTTGCAATCTGTTCGATGTTATGGGTTTGAACGGCTTAGCCGACAACCACTCCGACATCGAGGTTACTTCGAGCGCCTACGGCAGTTATGAAAACCTGTTGAGTTTTCTTTTGGTGTATTTCTACGCGATTGTCGGATACCGCATGAAAGTGAGCGATGATTCTATTTTCACCAAAAACCACAAAATTTTTGACAGCACCAGCGATTCACAAGCCGTGCCTACCGATTTGCGCCAATACATCCGCGAGGGTGTGAGCGGTAATAACGAGGAAAAAGATGTGGCACTGGTGAACCATGTTTTCACTATGGATCAATTCATAGGGCTACAGTTTGTTGTCCCTGCCGGAGAAACCATCGAATTGGATTTCAACATTGTGGGCAGCAGCACCAAACGCTAAGCGAAAAAATTTACATCATTCATAAACCCTAAACAAAAAGCCGGTCGGTCTGCAAAACCGGTCGGCTTTTTTTCATAAAAAAACACGCTCATGTATATCAACGAAAATCAACTGAACCCGGCACCATACAGCACCGGAGCCGATGCACCCGCTACCGGCAGCACCGGTGGCGCAGCAAACTTCGCTTGGGGCGATACGCTTTCGGGCGCGGGCAACTTTTTTCAAGGTTTTTTTACAGGCATCAGCAGCTTTAAAAATCGTGGTTCCGCTACCGGCAGCACTTTCGTTCTGGACGAAAAAGGCGACAGCACAGGCGACAAAAAAATAGTTGTTCAACAACCCGCCAACCAAACCAACTGGTTGCTTTGGGGAGGCATTGCCCTGTTCATCGTAATCATTATCGTAGTTGCCATTTTGTTACTTAAAAGAGGCTAAGCCATGAAATACACCTACCTCATCATTGCAGTTGTAGTTGTAGCGCTGCTGCTTTTGCTTATAGGCGAAGCCGGGCGCAACAAACTGAAATTGAAAATCGCCACACTTGCCGGGGGAAAGTATGATGCACCCATTGCATCTACCCAAAAACCCGAAAGCGGCTCTTCGTATGTATTAGACAGAGAAACGCCTGCCGAAGCTTTGGCGCATCGCCTTCAAAAGCTGCAAGATATTCAAGCCGTTGACCCCGTGTATGTGCAAGCAAACACAGGCCTGGTAAATACTTCCGTAGGTTATCATTCTCAAGCAGAAATAGGACAAGGATAAACGTTATGTCGAAAACCATTTTTCAATATAAGTTCACTCAAATTTTTCGCCACGCGAAAGGCTTGGGCTTTAAAACCACCGAAGCCGAAAGCAGCGGCTACGATGAAAAAGGAAATCTCATCATTACTAATGGTGCAGAAAATCCACAATTAAAAGCCGGAGCATATATTAAAATGTTTACAGGCTTCACCGGCTACAACGGTAAAGAAGCCTGGCACAATAAATTTTTCCCGTTTGTTAATTTCAAAGTAGTAGAAGCCATTAATTATGGCGATGGCACTTTGGGTATTATTGTAAACTACCCCGCCATTGCTCCCGGCTCTGTGCCTTACGACCCTTCCGTTCCGGCAGACATCATTGATACTGACGATGCAGTGCCGCAAATTTTTAATGAAGATAACTGGATGGTGTTTGCAGATGAAACTGTAGAAACAACCGAGCAGGAAACTTTTATCGAAGCCACCGGAATGCTTACTGTAAGCCCCGATGCTTTCCCTATTGCCAAAGAAAGTTTGCAACAAAAACTGGTGAGTGTGCCCGATGATTACAAATGCGAACACAACACCACGCACGGAAGCACACCTACAACAAAAAGTAAAAGCAACATCAAAAATCTGTTGCTGCTTATCATAATCATTCTCATTCTCATTGCAGTTTTTAAATATATCGTGAAATGAAAAACATCTTCTTTTTATTCATAGTTGTGGCTGTTATTGTAGCAGTCTGGTTTTTTTTTCGCCAAAGGCAAAAACGCTCCGCAGCCTCTACCAATCGAAAAGGTGGTTCGAATAATAATGCTGAAGAAAATGGGTCTGGGTATGTCAGGCAATTTTCTACTGAAGGACTTACACCTGAACAGATAGCTTTTTTCGATGCATACGCTCAGGCAGATTTGTTGGCAGCAAGCAATCAAAACCAAAATATGGTTTATGTGAACCAACAAAACGGTGCCGATGAAATAGTAAGACTTGGCAGCACTGGCACAGTTCAAACCTTTAATCTAAACCTCAACTAATATGAATTTCTTCAAAAACAAAATCGTGTTGGCAGTAATAGTGGTCATTGTTGTGCTCATTATTCTGTATTTCGTTTTTCGAGGAAAAAGCGAAACATTAGGCGACTTGGAAGCCGCCATCACCGGCACGCATCCGGGCATTACACCCGCAGCCATCACAGCAGCCAACGATTTTAAAGCCGGAAGTAATTACGCTTCATTTTCTGAAATGAGTGATAGTGATTGGGGCGGTCTTGCAGCATTCATAAAAGTGCATTGGTTAAACACCACACACGAAGACCCCGACAAAAAATACACAGGCGAAATACAAGCCCGTGCTGTTGGTTTCTTTAAAGGGCTTAACGTGAAAGCTGATGGTTGGGCAGCAGAACTATTGTGGCCCCACTTAAAACATTATTTAGAAAACAGTGGCGCACGATATGAAGCCGTTACCGTTGGCAAATACTTACCCAAAACCACACCCGCAACATGATAGCAGCATGGTCCATATTGGTAAATAATTGGAAAATTACCCTCACTGTTTTGGTGGTGTTGATTATCCTTTTATTGTGGCTGTTGAAGTGGCGAAAAAAGCCTTTTAAGCAAGGCACTGGCACCATACCCGGAGACCCAAAAGATGCGCAAGACAAACTCACCGATGATGAAGTGCGCCAAATAAACGATTTAGGCAAACGCTTATACGAAGACATTAACGGTATTAGTTGGCTCGCCCGCGATGCCGATGCCTACACCGAAACTTCAAAAGTATCTGACCGGGTGTTAGTTGGCATTTATAATCTATACAGAAGCCAAACCAACAATTCGCTTATTGCCGACATACAGGGCGAAACTTATTACATCACTTGGAACTATTCGGGCGATAAAAAAGACCACCCTTACTACACCAGTAAAATTATTGTTGAACGACTCAAAAACCTAAAATTATCATAACATGGAAGCATTACTCGCCAAAGCCGGTATCAACGCAGTTACCATTGTGCTCACTATCACTTTCATAGTAATCATACTGTGGCTGTTGGGCATGTTCGGGCTATCGCCCATCAAATCCGAATGCAATTGCAACGGAAATTCTGAAACTAAATAAAAACTTCCCGCATCATGGCAAAAACTACCAACAAAGAAAAAGCACCCGAAGCCGCTACAGCAGCAGCAACGGTAACGCCTGCACCCGCACCGGCTAAGAAAGCGCCTGCGAAAAAAGCACCAGCTAAGAAAGCAGCAGCCAAAAAGGCTCCGGTAAAAAAAGCAGCAGCGGCTCCATCAACGATGCCCGCAGCATTCGGCAGGTTGCAGGAGCGTATAAAAAAATCTCGCAGCAACCCTAACCCGATTACTGAAGTAACGGCAAAAGTGGTGGTGCCATCAGGAAAAAAGAAAAGCGCTACTTCATTGTGTGCCCCTGCTTTTTTGAAATTCAAAGCTCGTGTGAAACACTGTAGAGAAGAAGCATCGAAAGATCAAGTTATTTAATTCATAAAAACCCATACATCATGGCTACAAAAAGAAAAAGCACCAAACGCAAAAGCGTTTCAAAAAAAGCAGCAACCAAAGGAAAAGGTAAGCTGAAAAAAGGTTTTCGCTACAAAAAAGGTGGCGGCATTGTGAAAGCGAAAAAGAAAAAATAACCTGAGTGTGGCTGTTAAATAAATACGGCTTACTCATAGCCATTATCCTCATTGCAGTAGTGATATGGCTGTGGGCTTATTTCCTCAAAAACAGAATTGTGAAAGCAACAACCAACAACAACGTAAAGGCATTTTTAAAAATGATTCGCTTTGCCGAAGGCACTGCCGGCCCCAATGGCTACCGCACCAAATTTGGCGGGAAGCTATTTGATACCGACAACGGTTGGCAACATCCCAACGATTGTGTTCCGTTTTTCGACAAGCGCACTCAAAAAACCAACTGCTCTACAGCAGCCGGTGCCTATCAGTTTTTGTTTCGCACCTGGATGAGTGTTAAGACTCGCCTTGACCTTTCAGATTTCAGCCCGGAAAACCAAGACAAAGCAGCCATCTATTTAATAGAAAAACGTGGCGCACTGGATGATGTAATAGCCGGAAACTTTCCTGAAGCTGTGGCAAAAGTTGCCAAAGAATGGGCAAGCATGCCCGGGGCGGGGTATATGCAACCCGAAAAAAAGTTGGCTGAATTAGTAAAAGTTTATCAAGACAATGGAGGGCAACTGGCATGAAATACAAACAGACAACCATACCAAAAATAACAATACCCAAGTATTGGTATGACTTATCTGTGGATGAGTTAAAAAAGCTATCGAGCAAAACTTATAAAGACAGATGGCAAGGTAAAAAAGCTTTCAACAAAAGTGTGTCGGTTTTTATAAATTTTTCTGGACAAGGAAAAAACAAGAGAGTATTTGGTGGTCCTGTATATCCTGAAAAAGTAGCAACACTTCTAATATTAAAACAACTGTTAGAAGTTGCTGAATATTCAAATTTTGGCGATAGAAAGGACAATGACCCAAAAGAAATGTTGGGTTATTTAAACTTTAAAGCAAAATGTTTTATCAACGGAAACCCAAAGCAGGTAAGAATCTCAGCAATGCTTTTCAAAAACATGAAAATTGATTGGAACCATGAAGTGAACATAAAAAAATAAGGGCATCCTCACGGGTGTCTAAAAACCGTTCCCCGATGCGCGGATGCCCTTAGCGACTAAGCGCATTGTAAAAATACAAACTAAAAAATAATAGTTCAACATGAAAAACTACTACTACCTCATAGCATTATTTGTCATTATTCTTTTAGTGTTCTGGATGAATCAGCCCACTGAAAAAGTCAATAAATCTGAAACATGAAAAAATACACACCTTATCTCATCATAGTGGCCATCATAGCGGTGGTTATTTTGCTTGTAATGATGTTTAAGCCTGCAAAGGCAACTACCAAAGCCACCGGCTCCGGTGGTGGCTCCGGCTCGGGAAGTGGTGGCGGCACCGGCTCCGGTGGTTCTTTTAGTTCGGGCTGCACTGCCAACTGGAGCGGCAAACCAAACCTGACACTCGATGCCATGGGATGGGGCAACCTGGATCAGAGCAAAGTATTAAAATGTGGCAGCTACAACCAAGAAGTTGTTTGGCTTCAAAATATGTTGGGCATTACTGAAGATGGAAAATTTGGTCCGCAAACCGAAGAAGCCGTTTTCAAAAAATGGGGGCGCAAAGACATCACCATGCAGTTGGCTACCACACTTCACACCGTTTCAATGGCATAAGCAATGAACAGTTTAATAAACATACCCGACAATATTACCGCAAATGCTCAGGTGAACATAAAGTTCGACTCGCAAAGCCTCATTATGTTGGGTATTGTAATTCTTATTGTGGCTGTTTTGATTTTGTTGGCTTCTAAATTTTTGAAATGAGCGAAATACATCCTTCAAATATTATTCTTGAAAACTGTAGTAGCATTTCAAAATTTCGCCCTGCAAAAAAGAGAGAATGTGAAGAGCGAAACCGCCAACGCTTAGAGAAAATTGGCAATGTTGGCATTACCGATTGTAAGAGTAAATGTATGGGCTGGTTTCCGGGAAACTTCACTTTGGCGGCAGGCTGCGAAAGTTCTTGCAATGCAGGGGAAGAAATTTTATCGCAATGCGATTATCTCGAAAACTACGTGGGCGACCAAGCCACCATTGCTTACTATGGCATTGATTGCGATTTGGAAAGTGGCAGCGGCTCTGCTCTGATGGCGGGGCGCAAAGCCGATCAACAAAAATATTTAATAGTGGCAGTGGTAATTGTGGTAGCTCTTTTTCTCATGTGGTTAATTTTTATGTAATGGACCCGTTGAGCGCAGTTTCGAATATGGTGGGCAGTGTTGCCAATGTTATAGGGCAGGGGTTGGAGTTTGCCGGCATTAAGCGTATGGTAAAATCTCAGGAGAAAATGCAGGACAAAGAGCATGATTTCATGCTCGACTACTTGTATAAAGACCGCGCCTGGCAAAACCGCGACATGGCAAACAACCTATTTGCCACAGACAACACCATGCTTTGGATACTGGTAGCAATAGTAGTAGTAATAGTAATTATAGTAATGTTTTCAAGCCTTGCAAAAAAATGATAAAAGATGCAACCGACATTTTAATATTCAACACAGTAAACCTTCTACTGTTCATCACGCACTACGCTATGAGTGGGTGGGAGGCTGTTTCGAAGCTTCAAATTCCCGCAGCAGAAAAAATTGTGGTGTGGTTAGCCTGTGGCTACAACGCCATCAAGATTTTTGAATTTTTCTACCATAAATATCAGGCTTACAAAAACCGAGTAAAATAAAACCGTTATGCCAGTAAACACCGTAATACTAACCAACATCAAAGACACCGACACAAAAGCGGGCTTTCGTTCCAGAAGATTTAAACTCAACCTTTCGGGCGCTGCCGGCAGTGGTGCCGAGGGCGTGGTAACTGTTGGCAGATTTACCGACAAAGACACCCGCATTCGTCAAATTTTAATTGTTCAAAACTCATTAGAGGGCGCTACTATATCTGATGATCCGGAAAACATCAACCTGAGTTTTCAATTTCAGAATGAAGAAGAAATTACCGACCCGCAAACACTCCAAACATTAATTGATGACGAAGGTGTAGAAATGGATGCCAACTTCAAACTGAAAGTTGCCACAGGTCAAAATATTATTCAGTTAAAAATAGATGGTGGCGACATTAAAGGCAAAGCCGATGTCATTGTGTTTTATTTCTTACCATAAATCTTATTTCTCACTACTCAATACTTAATTCTAAATATACCATACATGAAAAACTTACTCATCTACATCGCGCTCACCATCGGTATAATTGTCGGTGCTGAAGCGCAAACAAAAACCTACAAAAAACTACAGGTAACCGAATCGTTTCGGTTGAATCCTAATGCCGGTGCCGGAAAAATATTAGCCGCCATAGATTCAAACGGAAACGCTTCGTGGATAGATTTTACCGGAATAGATTCTGTGTTTACCACAAATGATAGCGTTTGTTTTGTAGTGGGCGCTCTCACTTCCTGCGTGCTTGTTACACCTACTTCATACACATTCACACAAGCATTAACTGAGGCAAATGATACTGTAAAACTTGGCGGCACGTTTTCTGAAGATATTTTAATTACTGGCGACACGAGCGAATTTGTGATAGAAACCGAAGGAATTTTCAATGTTCGTAAACCCGGAGGATTAGATGGCGTGTTGACGTTATTTGATGGAGATGTAGGATTTCCCGGATTTGCATTTCTACAATTAATTGACAGCGTATTCACTCAACTAAAGGCTGATACTTCAAATTTTCAAATTGGCTGGAATGATTTAAAAGATGGGCGAAGCGCCAAAATAGCCATAGGCAACCCGCAAGATGCAGACCCTTATGAAATCGTGATTGAAAACAATCCCGATGGCGGTCCTTATAAGTTCGGAATATCTTGGCATAATGGGGTAGATGTGTTTGTCATAGATACTACTGTTATGTTGGATGTGAACTCACTGCACTTAACCCGCGACACCATAAGCCTTACTAATAATTGGTTAGGCGCTGTGCCTAATACTATTATTCTTGATTCCAACGCTATTACCATAGGCGGCAAGGAGTTAATTATTAACATGCCAAACGCATCCACAGGTTATGTGCTCACTTCCACCGATGGCGATGGAACTGCCGAATGGCAGCAGCCGAAAATTTTTACACACACATTTTCATTCGACTCCACCGAAATGGCAACTTTCACCGGTGGTGCTATAGACACCCTTTTCCCTGCACCGGGTGCAAACAAAGCCTATATCATTCACAATGCTTATGCTTATTACGCTGCCGATGATACGGCAGCGTGTGGCGATGTGTATATTGTTTGGGGCGGAACTGTATCGTTTCTTAGGTGGATAGATATTTTTTGTGCCAGTGCAAACAAGTTTGAAGGCCAGGTTTTTCCAAACAAACCCTGGAACACCATTCCCAACACGCCCATAGGTATTAGGCGAACTGGCAATGCCGGAAGCAATGGCAGTCTAAAAGTATCGCTTACCGTAGAAATCGTTGATTTGAATTGAAGCATATAGCCACCATATTACTCAGCTTATGGCTGTTATTCGCCTGCAAAAAAGAAAACAACTGCATTCCGTGTGCATCGTGTAAAGACGGCAGAATGTTAGAATGTGGCTGTAAAAAAGATTTATGCGAAGGGTCTCAAATAGACTTGTATTACCCATGCAAATTCAACCAAACTATTTATAAAGGAGATTGTAACTGATGAAATATTTCACGCCAAATAACTTCAAACTGGCTGTTAACGCCATCATCATTATTGGTGGTGCAATGGCTGCTATTATAGCCACCACGCCCGACAATATTTTACCACCCGATATAAAACTTTTCATACTCAATGCAGGTGGCATTATTGCCGGAGCATTGAAAGCCATCGAAAAACTTTTTGTTGAGCAACACCCCAAAACCGATTAACTATGAAACTCGAAATTCCATTAGTGCCCGTAATAGCTGCCACCGCCACTTACAGCGATATTGAAAACCTTTTGAAATCGGTTGATGAAAACGGCAAGCGACTCATTAAACGCCCTTTCAAAAGGCGTTTGGCAAAGGTGTTGGGCTTGCCCAAAGCTCGCATGAGAGCCGAAGAAACCAATGTTGAGTTTATTCTCATTCAGGCTGAAAAAGATTTGCCCGCAGTGATTGAAAAATGGATTGATATTGCCAATAGCCGCAACCAAAAATTTGCGCTACTCAATTTTGCCATTGCCATTTTGAAACAGCGCTTCAAAGAAAAGCTGAATGAAATTTTAGCCCGCGAAGAAAACCTTGATTTGGCGTTTGACCTGGCTTGGGAACAAACCATTGAAGAAACCGAAGATGAAATTTTAGAGCAAAACGCCTGAGTAAAATAAAAATGGCCCGCGATCTCTACATAGATGCAGAATGGTTCATTAATCAAGATTTGTTTCTTATAGGATACGCTCACAATCTAAATGACTTCGGGCAACTATACGGGCGCTCGCTCACCGCTGCCCGGTTCAAAAAAATTCTAAAACAAACTACCGGCTATGTTTACTTTTATGGTCCCGATATTGGAATGATTGA
>CAZFFP010000105.1:0-9739 GCA_964518215.1 uncultured Chitinophagaceae bacterium | reverse complement strand
CTTTAATTTCGTTTTCTCGGTTTATCGCTTCTTTCATGTAAAAATATGATTCGTAATAAACCAACTCGTAGCAATAGTATTTACCCGCAAAAGTTTTCGGCTTTCCTCTGTTTTCAAAATGCTCCTGCAAACGTCTTTTTAAATCGTTTGTAACTCCAGTATAAAAAGTTGTTCTTCCCGGATTAGAGGTTATGTAGGCACAAAAAGTATTTCCAAAAATACCTTTCAATTGAAAATAGGTTTTTTGAAAATTAAAAACTTTTTGTCATTCAGGAGGAAACTTCCTGAATCATAGTTTTCGTTTGGAATTGCTGCTGAAGTTGAAATTGATAGCGATGCCCTTTCTATAAAACTCAATACTATCGTTCAGGAATTAGACTTTCTTTGAGGATGTTTCCTCCTGAATGACAGCGTGGTTGTTCAAGATTATCATTCACTTGTCTTCATTTGTGTTTTTCATTTCATATTCAACTTAACTTTTGCTATGTACTTTTGCACTTCAAAATAAAAATAAAACAATGATACCTATAGTAATGGTTGACCTGAAAAGGCAGTATGAAAAAATTAAACCCGAAGTAAACGCAGCTATTCAGGAAGTAATAGACAATACCGCTTTTATTAACGGCAAGGCAGTGAGCGATTTTCAAAAAGATTTAGAACAGTTTTTAAAGGTGAAACACGTAATACCCTGTGCCAACGGCACCGATGCACTTCAAATTGCTATGATGGGTTTGGGCTTCAAGGCAGGCGATGAAGTCATTACTGTTTCGCACACTTATATTGCTACGGTTGAAGTAATGGCGCTATTAGGTTTAACTCCTGTTTTTATTGATGTGAATGCTGAAACTTTTAATATAGACATCCATCAAATAGAAGCACAAATAACCGATAAAACAGTTGCCATTGCACCGGTGCATCTATACGGGCAATGTGCCGATATGGAACCGCTTCTGGCTTTGGCAAAAAAACACAACCTGAAAGTAATTGAAGACACCGCTCAAGCCATAGGTGCTGAATACACTTTTTCAAATGGCACAGTAAAAAAAGCGGGGACTATGGGCGATATTGGAACTACTTCATTTTTCCCTTCTAAAAATCTCGGTTGTTATGGCGATGGCGGAGCTATTTTCACCAACAATGATGAACTTGCCGCAAACATGCGCATGATTGCCAACCATGGACAAAAAGTGAGATACTATCATGAAGTAATTGGAGTGAATTCGCGCTTAGACAGTATTCAGGCAGCTATTTTAAAAATTAAACTAAAACACCTCAACGATTATGCCGCAGCACGAAACCGTGTTGCTGCTGCTTACGATGCCGCATTTGCTGAGGTGCCTCAACTCACCATTCCTGTAAGAGCAGGAAACTCTACACATGTTTTCCATCAATACACACTGAATACTTCGGGCATTAACCGCGATGAGTTTAAAACCTATCTTGAAGAAAACGGAGTGCCTTGTATGATTTACTATCCGGTTCCTGTGCACCAACAAAATGGGTTGAAGAATCATGGTTTCAAATCGGGCAACCTTTCGGTAACTGAAGCGCTCATGAATACTTTGATTTCACTTCCGATTCATACAGAACTTGATGATGAACAATTACAGCATATCATCAATACGGTGAAAGCATACTTTGCTTGATTTTTGGTTAGCTTTACCGAATCATTTTAAATAAAATTATATGACCCGCATACTTGCTGTGCTGGCTATGCTGGCGGCAAGTAACAGCATTTCCAGTCAAACTACCCTCAATTTTTGCACTGCTGTAGAAAAAGAATATTGTTTTTTTAACAACACTCAATTTATAGCGCCACCCGACAGCAGCCGGGCACTAATATATCTTTATGTAAAAAACCAACGGGGCTTCAATACTCCTGTTCTTTATTTTAAAGCATACAAAATAGATAAATCCACAGGAAAGGAATCGCTCATATTTACGCTCGAACAAGTAGTAGAATCTAATTGGGAATGGGCGTGGAAATCGGAGTTGTTCGGTGTGCCGGGCAATTATCGGGTGCGCATTTCAAATCATGCCAACCAAACACTGGCGGATAAATCTTTCGAGATTTTTAAATTTCCGAAAAAGTAATTACGCCTGTTTTTTATAAAGCGTTTGAGTAGGAAAGGCAAACTCTAAATTGTTTTCGTTGAAGCGCTTCAATACAGTACCGTTAATAATTGTTTGAACATCAAAAATGTCCTTTCCCTTTTGAATGTAATAAATCATTTTAATGTCGAGCGAATAAGCACCAAAGCTCGAAAACATGATGCGTGTTTGGTCGTCATGAATAATACTGTTACTCTCTTTTGAAATTTCTCTTAAAATATTCATGGCAAGCTCTATCCTTTCGGGAGGCGTGTCATAGGTCAAACCCAAAGCCAAATCTATTCTTCGTGCGGGTTCAATCGTAATGTTTTCAATAGGGTGGTCGGTAAATTGTGCATTTGGAATGGTAACCATTCTTCCGGCTAATGTTCTCAGGCGAGTGCTTCTAATGCCAATGTATTCTACAAAGCCATCATAACTTCCAATCACAACACGGTCGCCAATTCGAAATGGCCTGTCAATAAAAATCATGATGCCGCCAAATATATTTTTTACAGTATCCTGAGCTGCCAAAGCCAACGCTAAACCACCAATGCCTAAACCTGCAATGAGTGCGCCCACATCAAAGCCTGCATTGTTTAGCGCCACTATAAAACCCAACGACCAAAGAATGATTCTCATGCCCCGTTCAATCAGCAAAACCATTTGGTCATCGAGCGTATTATCATCTTTTTTAGAATACGGAATCAAATAATTTTCAATAAAAGCCTCAACTGTCCTGACAATAAACCATGTAACATTGATGGCTACTACTATTATAAATCCACGATGAATAAATGCATCAATACCTTCTGCAAAATGAAGTCGCTCTAAGCCGTAGCGAATACCCAAACTGATGATTAGCATTACGGCAGGCTTTTCAAGCTTGTCCACTACCAAATCATCGAGATTGGTTTTGGTGCGCGAAGTAAAACTTTTAACAATGGTTCCTAAAAGCCAATAGGTAGCTCTTGCTAAAAAAATCGAAACAATTATTATTCCGAAAGAAATCAGCCAGTTTTCAAGTGTATTACGATAATATTTTTCATTCAGAAATTCAAATATGGCTTCCATTATTATGATTTTATTTGGCAGGCAAAGTTACTAGAAACTTAGAGAAGACTTTTGCCCGAAAAAAGTGGATTAAACAAGTTAGGATGTTAAAATAATCTAAAATCAGGAGTGTTCTTTTAGGCTTAATCAGGCACGCATTATTTCAAATATCTTTGCTGCCTAAAAACTTTTTCGGTTATTTTCAGGCATACAAATTGTAAACACTGAAAGCTGTTTGGTTTTGACAATCAATAAATCAATCATGTGGCATTTTAAAATACGTCAAAGCATATTCATTATCACTTTGTAATTTTTTCTATGAGAAAGTTTTTGGGCTATATGCGAAGTTGTTTATTGCTTTTTTTTAGTTTTCAGCTTTTATCATGCGCTACATACTATCAGAAAAACTATGGCTTTCAAAAACATTTTCAGAATGGCGATTATCAAAGTGCATTAAAATTTCTCGAAAGCAAGAAGAAAGCCGGCAAAGGCAAGGACCGCTTAATTTATTTCTTAGACAAAGGTGTTGTATGCAGTATTTTGGGCAAGTATGAACTCAGCAACGAATATTTTACTCAGGCAGATTTATACATAGAAGACTTTCAAAGAAACTATGGCTACGAACTGTTAGCCATTGTCAGCAACCCAATGGTGAAACCCTACAAGGCAGAAGATTTTGAAAATGTAATGATTCAATACTTTAAAGCGCTGAATTTTATTGCCCTGAATAATTTCGATGCCGCAATGGTGGAAACCAGAAGGCTCAATGAGAAACTGCTTAAAATAAGCGATATACACAAAGGCAAAATCACATACAAACGCGATGCTTTCGGGCATCTTCTGATGGGTTTAATATATGATGCTACACGCGATTACAACAACGCATTTATAGCTTATCGAAACGCTTACAATGTTTATGTGGAAGATTATAGCAAACAATATGGTGTGAGCGCTCCCGAACAATTGAAAAAAGATATGCTGCGAACTTCTGCACTTACCGGATTGTGGGACGAACATGATTTCTACCGCAAACAGTGGAACATAACCTATACCGAAGAAAAACAAACTCATTCAGGAAGTATGGTTGTATTGTGGCATAATGGTTTGTCGCCTGTGAAATCTGAATGGAGCATCAACTTTACCATACTGCCCGGTGAAGTAGGATTTGTAACTTTTGTAAACGAAGAATGGGGCGTGAATTTTCCATTTTATGTTGGAAACAGCAGCGACCGCCAAAAGCTTACCGATTTAAAATTTGTAAGAATGGCAATACCAAAATTCAATGAGCGCCCGCCTGCTTTCAAGCATTCGAGTATTTCGGTGGCAGGAAAAAAAATCGCCTTGGAACAAGCTCAAAATATTAACGGTATTGCCATTCAGAATTTAAAAGACCGAATGCTTAGAGAATTTGGAGTGGCATTGTTGCGGTTGGCATTAAAACAAGCTGCCGAAACAGCAGCGCGAAAAAGCGACAAGGAAGGTTTAGGGCTGGCGCTAAGTATTTTGAATGCGGTTACCGAAAAAGCCGACACCAGAAACTGGCAAACATTACCTCATAATATTCATTACACAAGAATAGAGTTGCCTGCCGGTCAGCATAATGTTTCACTACAAGTTGAAGGGAAAAAAAGAAATACTTCGCAGCAGTTTCAAACATATATTACAACCGGGCGCACCTCCTTTCACATTATGCATAATATTGAATCAGCAAATTTATTTCAATAGCATTTTTAATATTATTATTCAGCTATTCATACAGACTTAACAAAATTACTTGCAATAAAAAAGGCATCTGAAAAACAGATGCCTTTGAATCATTAGCCCCCAATTGGCTTTAGATGTTGTTACATTTTTCGAGAAGGTCTTTTATCGCTTCTTTGTTAATGCTGTAATAAATTACTTTGCCCGACCTTTCGGTAGCTACAAGACCTTCATTTCTCAAAATGGCTAAGTGTTGCGAAGCTACTGATTGCTCAATTCTGAGTTTCACGTAGATTTCGGTTACGTTCATTTTGTTGTTCGCATTTTGAATTAATGCTAACATTTTTTCTCTTAAAGGGTGGTTTAAGGCTCTGATTTTGTACTTTGCCCTTTTCAAAATTTCTCTGTCTTCAGCTTTTAAAAAACTCATGTTTTTAATTGTTTTTAGGTTAAAAAAATGATGCAACTCTCATTGTAATTCAAATTGCAATGTAATATTATTCTAATAAATTCTGGCTGAAAATATTTTATCGTTTAAACACATGGTATTATCGGTGAATTATTTAATTACTAAATAAAACAAAAATTAAATGCGTATAAACACGTATTTTTTTACTTAATTAGAGTAGAAATGGTATTTTGCGAAGTTGGGATAGAAAAAGCAAAAACAATCCTTTCAAAATTAATACTGATTTCAAAAATATCTGCTTAATGTTTTTCAATTTTGCAGTTCACTTTATAAATTATTGCTGAAATTTACTTTTGAAAAAAATAAAAACATTCATGATAGAAAAAATTGAAACACCGCTCACCGAAATGTTGGGCATTCGCTATCCTATAATAATGGCCCCGATGTTTTTAGTAAGTAATGCAGCCATGACCATTGAAGGAATCAAGAGTGGCATTACCGGAGCCATACCTTCGCTCAACTACCGCACTAACGAACAGTTTCGCGATGCTATACGACAAATAAAAGCAGCAGCAGATGGGGCATTGGGAATAAATTTGATTGTGAACAAATCGAACATCAAACTCAACGACCATTTAAGAATTTGTGTAGAAGAGCGCGTGGACTATATCATTACTTCATTGGGCAGTCCTGAAGAAGTAATTCAAATGTGCAAGCCCAAAGGAATCAAAGTATTCTGTGATGTTGTTGATTTAAAGTTTGCCAAGAAAGTAGAGTCATTGGGCGCTGATGCTATCATTGCCGTAAACAGTGGCGCAGGCGGACATGCAGGACCGCTTCCTTCCGAAATTCTAATTCCCGAATTGGTAGCCAATTGTTCTATTCCGATAATTTCTGCCGGAGGTGTAGGCAATGGAAAACAATTAAGAGAGAAACTTGAATTAGGCGCTTGTGGCGCTTCCATAGGCAGTCCTTTTATTGCTTCAACCGAGGCTCCTGTTTCGCAGGAATACAAACAAGCCTGCGTGGACTATGGTGCTAATGATATAGTTCTTACTACCAAACTTTCGGGTACACCATGCACCATTATCAATACACCTTATGTGCAACAAATAGGAACCCGGCAAAACTGGATGGAACGCGTGCTTAACAGTAATAAAAAACTGAAAAAATATGCCAAGATGCTCACTTTTTACAAGGGCATGAAAGCATTGGAAAAAGCTGCTTTCAGTGCAACTTATCAAACACTTTGGTGCGCTGGACCTTCTATTGAATACGTCCATGCCATTCGTCCGGTGAAAGAAATTGTAGAAGCCCTGATTGAAGAATACGAAATGGAATTGGTGAGCTGATATTATCGGAGTATTCCTAAATTCAAACCAAACTCAATTGGAAATCTTCTAAGGAAAAAAATTGCCAAGTCTTCCATGCCATGATAACGGTTAGGTTTCAAATATTGCAGTCCGCCATAAACATCAACGGTACCCCGATTTCTTTTTCCGATAACAAACTGGTAGCCTCCTGCCACTCCGCCCCCCAGCATATATACCATATCGCGCGGACGAATATATCCGGGGTCACCCGGACACAAATAATTACCATTAGTTGAAGTGTAACAATTACCTCTAAAGAAAAAACTTTCGCGATTGTAAAATGATGTACTCACTTTTAATTGCAGAAAAGCGCCTTCAGGAGCCGAATCTTTGAAATAGATTCTCATGAATGGGTCTATTCTCATACCGTTATAAAAAAACAAATACGCTTTTGCATGTGTTCCTAAGGATATTTTTTGATTGATGGCACCCTCAACTTTTATTCCGGGATTCCAGATAAATGCATTGAAACCGAGCACAAATGTGCCTTTTCTTGACGCAGAAAAAAGGTCTAGATTTTTAGGCGCAGAAATAGCATCATCTTTTATCTGAGCAATGGTGCCGAATGATAAAATTATACATGCAAGTATGGAAACTAATAACTTCATGTAAATACTATTTGGATGAATCGCCCTTGAACTGGTGCTTTTCTTCTTTAAAAAGAATATTAAAAGTAGTTAAGCTGCCGTAAATGCGCGTGATATATTGTTGCAGGTTTACTTTATCCTCATCATTGAGTTTGTCATGACTGTTGATGTTTTGTTCCAACACACGCAAACGGTCACGCACCATCACAATTTTGTGAAAGAAAGTTTCAATTGGAATTTCTTTAGGTTTTAAATCAAGATTTTTTGGTTGCAACAGCAAGTTGCCACCCACCCAACGATCGCCCATAGGTATGGTAACAGTAAAGTCTGCGAAGCGTTGCAATACATCAGTCAGCGCTTCTTTTACATCATCGAGCGATAATGATGTGTCTATTCCTCCGGCAGCTTCAAGCAATTCTATGCCATCAAAATCGCGGGCTATTTCTTTTTCGCCATGCTCTTTGAAAAACACTCTGTAAAAATTCATGTTTCCGCCAAACACTACTCCTTCTCCAAAATTCGGATGATTAATTCTTGAGCCTATTGCATAATTTTCCATCAAAATAAATTTTATTGTTTGCTCAAAAATAAAAGTATTTTGAAAACAGCAGGGAGAAAAATGAATAATGCGGCCTTTAGGAAAGATAAAAGTAAGGGGCGCCTTCGGACAAATAGTTTCCGACCATTAGTTATAACGCTTTAGCTGAAGCGCCCCTTACTTTGTTTTCATGGTTTTTTATAGTAATATGTTCTTATAGAGAACAACAAAAGTCTATGTTACAATGCCTTCATCAACTAACGGTAATCCGTGATTTGTAAGTTTTTGCTTGTTGCTGATAGCAAGAAGCTAATAAAACAGATGGTTTCCAGGGTAACGTAAGGAGTTAAAGTCAGAAGTTGATACAGAGAACTAACTTTCCTTTATGAAGCAATCAAAAACTATTGTAAATTGATTAGCCACGCTCGTCATAAGATAGCGAAGTTGTGAAGTCAAAGCCTATACTCGAACATTTTAATGCTTTAAGATAAACTTATTCTATCTCAAAACCACTTCTTCCGATAAAAGTAAAGTGCTGCAATAGAAGAAATACTAATGGAAAGGCAGAAGATAAAAATAAAAGCCCATTTTTCATCCTGAATTGGAAGCAACACATTCATGCCATAGAAGCCTGCAATGATATTAGGCACCATGAGTAATATGGTAATAGCAGTAAGTCTGCGCATCACTTCATTCAGATTGTTGGAAATAATAGAAGCGAACGCATCCATTGTGCCGTTCAAAATGTTGGTATAGATATTAGACATTTCCAAAGCCTGACTGTTATCTACTATTACGTCTTCTAGAAAGTCGCTCACATCGGGCTTTTCTTTCAAATCCAAAAAATTGGTGCGCTGAATTTTCATCATCGTTAATTCATTGGAGCGCAGGTCGGTAACAAAATACACCAAGCTCTTTTGCAGGTTCATCAACTGCGACAGTTCCTTATTTCTCGAAGAATTGAAAAGTTCCTCTTCATAAAGGTTTCGTTTGTTATTGATTTGCTTCAGGTAGTGGAGGAAATAAAATACATTTCGGTCGAAAATTTTTGCCACAAACTGGCTTCTGTTGCCCGGGTCGAAAATTTTCACCCGCTTATTAATAAAGCAATCAATTACCGGATTGTTATAAGGGCTGATGGTTAAAATTTTGTCTTCGAGAATAATAATACCAATAGGAATAGTGATGTATTGCGAACTGTTTTCAATCAGTAAATCTTCTTCGTTAACAATAGGTGTATTGATAACGATGAGTTTTACATTGCCTTCTTGTTCAAAGCGCGAGCGTTCGTCAATGTCGAGCGAATCGGTAAGATAATCTAAAGGAATATTAAGGTTGGCGCTGAGCGTTTGTAAATTCTCGTGGCTGAAAGGTGGATATACATTAATCCAACAGTCGGATTCCGGCTGCTCTATTTTGACGAGCTGTCCCTCTACTTTTTTGAAAATTTCGACCATCGCTGTTGCTGTCCACGGATTGGAAAAATTTGGTGGGGCAAAAGTAGGCAAATACCTGATAATATCCCTTGTTTTATGAAATAAAAACCGATGCGTGGCATTGCTATTTAGCCGGTTGCACTGCTACCATTGATATTTCTACATTAGCATCTTTCGGAAGCCTCGATACTTCAACTGTTTCGCGGGCAGGATAATGTCCGTCTGGTTTTAAATAAGAATCGTAAATTCTGTTCACGGTGGCGAAATCGTTCATGTTTTTCAAAAATATAGAAGCCTTAACCGCGTGGTCGAAAGTGCAACCTGCGGCTTTCAAAACCGCTTTCAAATTCAACATTACCCGATGCGCTTCCTTTTCAATATCGCCAGAAATCATTTTTCCTGTATCGGGGTCAATGGCTATTTGCCCAGAAATAAATAACAAACCATTGGCAGCAACTGCCTGACTATAAGGTCCGATGGGAGTCGGAGCATTTTCTGTAAAAAACGATTTTGTAGCTGCGCTCATAATTGTTGTATTTTAGTTTTTGAAA
>CAZFFP010000104.1:0-9810 GCA_964518215.1 uncultured Chitinophagaceae bacterium | reverse complement strand
ATTCCGAACACATAGAAGTGGCGCTGATGGTAACCAACAATGCGAATGCAGGAGTTATAGCGGTTGCCAACAAGTATGAGATACCTTGTAAAATAATTTCCAACAGCGATTTTCAGGAAGGCGCTGCATGTTTGCAATGGTTGCAGGAACAAAAAATTAAATGGATAGTATTAGCCGGTTTTTTGAGAAAAATTCCTGCCGCGATTATTCAAAATTTCCATAACCGCATCATCAATATACATCCGGCTTTGTTGCCCTTGTTTGGCGGCAAAGGTATGTATGGCGACCGGGTGCATGAGGCAGTTTTCAATGCCGGGGTTAACGAAACCGGTATTACCATTCATTTCGTGAACGAACATTACGATGAAGGAGCTATTATTTTTCAGACAAGCGTTCCCGTTGAAGAAAACGACAATGTAGATTCGTTAAGAAGAAAAGTGCAACAGTTGGAGCACACCCATTATCCGGAGGTGATAGAAAAATTGATTAAAGAAACATTGATTGTATCGGGCATGAATTAAATAATATTCCCGCAAACTGTTCAAAAAGAATGGTAAATCAGGCAACCTTAGCCAAGTCAATTTGTAGTTTATAGCCAAGTTTTGACAATAACACCTCACAGTCTTCCCAAAGCAAACCAAAATTTTCTACGTCTGCCAATCCGAGTTGTGCAACAACTTCGCTAACCACTTCTACATCATTTTCTTCTACTTCACCATCTAACAAAACATGCTCGCTCCAAGCAACCAATTCAGTAAGTGAAATTTGATGATTCAGATAACTGAATATTTTTTTTGCAGCAGTGTGTCTGTCAACTATCATGGCGTATTAATTTTTTGATGCCCCTTATCAAGAGGGAATTTTTTATGTATTTCTCTTAATTGATTATTCTCGTCAAAAATTTCCTGCCAAAATCTTATAGTATTTTCCTCTTTATCAACCTCCTTACAATATATAGCATACCAACCTTTTCTTCCCAATACTTTTCGCTGATAAAGCCTGCCGCCATCTGAATCAGTCCACTGTTGAAACTTTTTCTCGTTCGCTTTACGCTTTAGCATATTCAAATTTAAGAAATCTATTCTTTTGGCTGAATAATACCATGTTACGAGATGAAACATTTTAATCCCTTCTATTAACGCACAGCATTGATTTTATATCTTTGAAACAAACAGTATTAAACATGTCCAACATATCCATACCCGTAGTAAACCTTGCCGATTTCGTTTCGGGCGATTCCGAAAGAAAAAAATCTTTTGTGGCACAATTAGGAAATGCCTATCATGAAGTGGGTTTTGTTGCCGTTGAAAATCATGGCATTGCTGACGCGCTCATCAAAAAATTTTACGAAACCGTAAATGCCTTTTTCGCACTTCCGCAGGAAGTGAAATCGAAATATGAAATACCCGGACTTGCCGGTCAGCGGGGTTATACTTCCTTCGGAAAAGAACACGCCAAGCACAGCAACAAAGGCGATTTGAAAGAATTCTGGCAGTTTGGGCAGTGGGTGGCAGATAACGACCCGATTAAAGCCGAATATCCCTACAATATTGCCGTGAACGAATTGCCCGATTTTAATGCCACTGGCGAAGAATTATACAAAGCCTTTGAAAACTGCGGCAGAGAAATGCTGCGCGCCATTGCTTTGTTTTTGCAGTTGAACGAAAATTATTTTGACGATAAAATTCACAACGGCAACAGTATTTTGCGCGCCATACATTATCCGCCTATTCTCGAAGAACCTGATGGCGCCATTCGCAGCGAGCAGCACGAAGACATCAACCTCATTACCTTGCTGGTGGGGGCTTCGGCAGAAGGATTGCAATTGCTGAACCGCAACAACAATTGGTTGGATATAACAGCCGGTCCCGGACAAATTGTAGTGAATGTGGGCGACATGCTGCAACGCCTTACCAATAATTATCTGAAATCTACCACGCACCGTGTAGTGAATCCGCCTCAGGAAAAATGGCAAGAGCCGCGCCTTTCCATTCCTTTCTTTTTACACCCGCGTTCCGAAATGCGATTAGATTGTTTAGACAATTGTATTACTTCTGAAAACCCGTTGGCTTATGAGCCTATTTCTGCCGGAGCATATTTAGATGAAAGGCTGATTGAAATCGGGTTGAAGAAATAGAATTTTCTTCATTGCGAACGGAGCAGAGTGAATTTTAAAAGCCGTTAGCCTTCAGCTATCAGCCGTAAGTAGTTTAAAGTTCACAGTTACCAGTTGGCAGTTTGCAATAGGTAGTAGGCAAAAGTTTGAATGTTCTTCTTTGTGAGGAATTGCGATGCCATGTGTGCAGCATGACGAAGCAATCTATTTTGGTTAGCAGTTGGCATATGGACTTTGCCTTCTTCGCCCGTCAGCTAAAGCAGGCGGCAATTGATTTTCGCTTTGATGAAAGGGTTTTCTCTTGCCCTCGCTCGCATCTTGTGAGCGTGTGTTGTTGCTGCCTGCGGCAGCATCAACTCTTAAGGCTTGTAATAATGGGTTGTGGAAAAAAGGGGTAATTCAGGAGCCTTGCTTTTTCATATACCGTTCCGAGTGAGCGCAGCTAAGCTTGTGGTTGGATACGAATAATGGGAACAACAAGGTGTGTGAGCATCTCCCCATCAGTTACAACTGGCGGGGCGGGCAACTCAATTAGCGGTAGTTTTATCCAAACAATCTCTTCCAAAAACTTTTTTCCCCCCACTGGTAGTAGCATCCGCCTCAAGATAACAAGAGCGTCCGCTCATCTATAACATCAACTTGTTGAGACTTTTCAAAGGACGATTTTACCGCGCCCCTTAACGTTGCCAGTATTGTGATGAAAAAACAATAATGCCATCAAAGCTGAAACTTTTTCGAGCCTGCCGCCCTTTTTCATTATTTTTCGGAATGAAAAACTTTCTTTTAAAATATTCGGCTGCATTAATTTTTGTTTTGCTGTTTTCGGGCATCGTTGCTCAAAACCTGCCTGCCCATCGCTCTGTTGATTGGTCTTTGGCGGGGCTTCGCGACACATTACCCGATTATTCTCTCACGCTCAACATGATGGATTTTGGCGCTCATGCCGATGGAATAACACCCGATGATTCGGCTTTTGCTCAGGCTAAAAATGCTTTGGGCGGACAACCGGGCGTAATATTTTTTCCTGCGGGAGTTTATGTCTTTACTCAAAAAATAACGCTCACCGACAGCATCATTATTCGGGGAGCAAGCGCCAACCAAACCATTTTGAAATTTATTCCCAACATTTCGGGCGATTTAATTTCGGTATCGGGCAATGCAGATATTGCAACCACAAAAGTTCTTTATGATGCTTTTAAGAACGATGATTTCATTGTTGCTCAAAATGTTTCTCTGTTTCAGCCGAACGATTTCATAAGATTATATTTCAACGATTCGTTGCTGGTAACTTCTTCATGGGCGTATCGTTCGGTAGGTCAAATTATCAGAATCCATGCAATAGCGGGCGACACTTTAATGCTGGAAAGTCCGCTTCGAATGGATTATCCGTTATCGTTGAACCCGCAAATCAGAAAAGTAAATGCAGTAAAGGGTGTTGGTATAGAATGCCTGAAAATATATCGCACCGCAACAGATGCTTTTCAGTCGAGCAATGTTAGTTTTAATCATGCCGCGCATTGTTGGGTAAAAGGTATTGAAAGCGACAGTTGCAATTTTGCTCATGTAGAAATTTCTAACAGCACGAATATAAAAGTATCGCAATCGTATTTCCATCATGCTTTCGATTTTGGTGGCGGGGGAAAGGCTTATGGCGTGATGATTCACTTTGCTTCGGGAGAAAATTTAATTGAAAACAATATTTTCCGCTACTTGCGACATTCGATGATTTTGCAGGCAGGTGCTAACGGAAATGTGCTGGCGTATAACTATTCTATTGAGCCGTTTTGGACGGGGGTGAGTTTGCCTTCTAATTCGGCAGGCGACATGGTATTGCATGGCAATTATACTTATGCCAATTTGTTTGAAAGCAATATCGGGCAAAACATTGTGATTGACGATTCGCATGGAAAAAACGGACCCTTCAATACTTTTTTCCGAAATCGCGCTGACCTGTTCGGAATTTTCATGAACAATAATCCGGCTACCGACAGCGTGAATTTTATCGGCAACGAAATCACCAACACCACTGTTCCTTATGGTTTGTATTTGCTCAATGGAAATGGTCATTTTCAGCATGGTAATAATGTAAAAGGAACCACCACTCCGGTCAACACATCTTCCATACCCGAAGCATCGTTATATCTTTCTTCCCAACCTGCTTTCATGAGCAGCATATCTGATTTGCCCACCATTGGCTACCCCAATACACTGAGCAGCGGCACGATTAAATCGGTGATAAATTATGGAGATGAAAATTTTGCCCCGTGCGAAGAAGATATTTTTACCGGCAGGAGTGAAATTTCAGAAAAAAATCTTTCTTTCAAAACATACCCCAATCCTGTTTCAGATATATTATCAATGAAGTTTGATACGACAATTAAAAACTTCCCTGTTCATTTTTTGCTCACGGATATTTCAGGAAAAATAATTTTGACGAAAGAAATAAATGCCGAAACCATAGCCGCAGAAATTTCTTTAAATCTTCAGAATTTATCTTCGGGCATCTACTTGCTGAAGGCCACTTCAACAGCAGGAACGGCAACGAACAGAATCGTGAAAAACTAAAATTCAATTTCTGTTGGCTTGGAGCATTATACTTGCGAAAGTTTGAAAATTTCGGAAGGTGTTTGGCAATAGATGGCTTTATTTCCTTTAACGGCAATCACGCCCTTAATGAGTTCGGGATGATTAGTAAGAATCAGCAACCAACCCTCATCATCATATTCATGCCCCTTCACTTTTTCCTGATACAGAGGCAACGATTTATCTAAAAGTTCTTTGGGTTTCATATTCATCATTTCAAGTAGGTCTTGCCATCGAGTAGTGGAAATTTTATAGGTATTGAATGCGTAGGAATTTATTTTGTTGGACATAGTTTGGGCAAAAGCCAAAGCTTGTTTTCCAATAGTGCTATCGGGGTTGTATAGCATCAACATTTCTATATCGTGAAGCTTCATGACAATACTTTTAAAGGTGAACGAATACGTCCTTGCTATCCGAATATAATAAAATATTAAGTGAAAATAGGCGCACCCAAAAGCAAAATTTACCCGACAACCAAAAATTCAGGCATGAGTTGCCCAAAAAAACTTCTGTAAAATTTAAAACACGATTGGAAAATAGAACGATAAACTTATTGCTGCACTACTAATCTTTGTGTGTGAGTTGAATTGTTTTGACCGGTAATTTTCAAAACGTATAAGCCGTTGGATACGCCTTGTATTGAAACCGGTTGATGATTTTGAACATCAGCGCTCAGGACTTTCTTGCCCGCAAGGTCGAAAAGCTCTAAAGCCACATCTCCCTGCAACTCATGAACAATCATAAAATTATCGGCTGCAGGATTAGGGAATACTTTTATCGTTGCTTCAACTTTATTTTCCGTTGAGGTAATCGTTGCGGGCGAATAATAATAATCATATTGCTCGGCAAATTCCCATTGTGAACCTATAAGAAAATATAATCTTACATCCATTAGCTTATTTGAAAAGGCAACATCTTCTATTAAAAATGGTGGATACAATACATCGTCAGCATCAACCGAAAGGTCGTATGAAGCCTCATGTTTTTCGTATGCTTCCCATTGGTTAATTCCAAAAATCCATTCATAAAGAATCATTTCGGAAGTATTGTTAAAAGCATCAAAAACGATTTCTGTTTTAGAATCGGGTTCCCAGTTGCCGTTGTTCCACCAGTAATAAATTTGTGAAGTCATTAAATTAGATGCATTGAAAGAGTTTTCGATTTTAGTATAAAACTCCCATTGACCATTGTCCCAGTAATAATAAGTTTTTTCGATAGTATTTTCTGAAATATCATAAGTGTATTCTGTCTTTTCCCATTCCTCCCAAGTATTTGAAAAGGACTCCCATTGAAATAATATTTCTGAAACCAAAAGACTTGTAACAGCATCATAAGAAAACATAGTCCTATTGCTTCCTTCCCACTGATTGCTTCCGCTATTCCAGTAATAGTAACTTTCAGAGGTAACCAATCCGCTTGAGGTGTAAGTTTTATCAGTTTTATCCATGTCTTGCCATTGAGAACCATCCCAAAAAGCATTTGTGCGGTTCAGTTCAAGGTTGTTTGCGTTGTAAGTAAAGGTTTCTTTTAAATAAGGTTGGTTGTCCCACGCATTTGCAACATCGTCCCAAAAATATGTTAGCGATTCAGTCGGTAAGCCGACAGTATTCAGTGTAAACTCTTTTTTCCTGCTTGGAACCCACATAGAATTGTTCCAAAAATATTCTGTAGTTTGAATAAGGTTTCCTGAAGCATTATACGTCCATTCTGTTTTGTAATCGTTTTCCCAAGCTTCTGCAATATCGTTCCACTGATAAGTAGTATTAGAAAGCAAAGTGCCATTCCAATCAAATACTTTCGACTCTTTATAATCGCCCACCCATTCGTTATTGAAGCTGTCCCATGAGTAATAGGCTTCAGATGTAAGATTGCCATAGGAGTCGTATGAAAATTCTTCTTTGTATAGAGGGGTTTGTTGCCCTCCCCACCAATCGACATACACAACACTATCTAACTGTTCCGATATAGCGCTGCTTTTATATGCGATGCGGTCTTTATTACTTGTCTTCGATGTTTTTTCGGAACTTCTTTTTAACCAGCTATTTATAAGAGAGGAATCAGCTTGTCGGCTTTTAGAAATTTCAGGCTTGTTTTGAGCTGTCAAAAACTTTACAGATAATACTATCAAGAGCAATAAAAATACTTTTTTCATAATGAGGTTATTTATCATACAAATCTAAGATGAACTTATGATATTCTGTAGAAAGTGAAGTTTTCTTTTTAGCTGTTTCGATTTGCATGGTAAGAATAGTTTGGGAATTATTTTTTAAGCGAGTTAAGTATGGTTTGCGCAGTTAAAATAAAATATACCTGATAAGAAAATTTGGTTTCCTAGAAAGCCTGCAAATCCACCAACTTTCTATACACGGCATTTTTCGCCATGAGGCTGATGTGGTTGCCGCGCTCAATAATATTTCCGCTTTGCATCACTGCTATTTTGTCGGCATACTGAATGGTGGAAAGGCGATGTGCAATAACTATGGAAGTTCGGTTTTGCATTAAACGGTAAATAGCGTCTTGCACTAATTTTTCCGATTCGGTATCGAGCGAACTGGTAGCCTCATCGAGTATGAGAATGGGCGGGTCGTTCAACACGGCACGGGCAATGGTGAGGCGTTGACGCTCGCCACCGCTCAGTTTGCCGCCACGGTCGCCAACAATAGTCTGATAACCGTTTTCAAGACTCATAATGAAATCGTGTGCGTTGGCAATTTTCGCGGCACGAATTACTTCTTCTTCCGAAACATTTTTCATTCCGAAAGAAATATTATTAAACACCGTATCATTGAACAAAATGGCTTCCTGCGACACGACCCCAAACAAATCCCTCAGGTCGGCAATTTTATAATCGCGAATATCTGTTCCGTCAATGAGTATGGCTCCTCCCTGCACATCGTAAAAGCGCGGCAACAAATTCGCTAAGGTAGATTTTCCCGAACCCGACTGCCCCACAATAGCCACCATATTGCCTTTTTTGACCGTGAGTTCAATGTTTTTCAAAATGGGTTTATCATCATAGTTGTGATAAGCAAACGACACATTTTTAAACTCTATACTCTCTTTAAATTCTTTGATGACTTTAGCATTGGGCTTTTCTTCAATCTGATTAATGCTGTCTAAAATTTTATAAATTCGCCCCGAAGAAGCCAAGCCTTTTTGAATATTATAAAATGCCGAAGAAAAGTTTTTGGCAGGAGGAATCAACTGCGAAAATATGAGCATGAACCCGATGAACGATTCTGCCGGCAAACGCACTTCAGGATTCAACACCAATTTGCCTCCAAACCAAAGCACGGTTACTACAATGCTGATTCCTAAAAATTCTGAAAGGGGCGAAGACAAATCTTTTCTGCGCTGCATTTTGGTCATAAGGAGGAAATAGGCATTGTTTTCTTTTTCAAATTTATCGCCCTGAAAGCCTTCGGCATTAAATGCTTTGATGATGCGCAAACCCGATAACGATTCTTCAATAATTTGCATCAACTCACCCAATTTGCTTTGTCCTTTAGCCGAAGTGCGCTTCAAACTTTTGCCGATTTTTCCAACTAAAAATCCTGTGGCGAGCAACATGAGCAACACAAATAAAGTTAATTGCGGACTCATAAATATCATGGCTCCGAGATATACTATTATGGTAATCGGTTCGCGAAAAGTAACTTCCAGAACACTGATAATGCCATGTTCCACTTCATGCACATCTGAAGTCATACGGGTAAGCACATCGCCTTTTTTTTCGTTGGCATAATAGCCTAAAGGCAGCGAAAGGAGTTTTGCAAACAGTTCGTTGCGAATGTCCTGCACTACGCCATTTCGAACAGGCGCTAAAAAATACATGGCTCCATAGCGAAACAAATTTTTCATAAAAAAAACTACCAGCACTAATGCGCAAATGAAAAGTAAAGCTTCAATTTTTCCGTAGCTGACAATTACTTTAATGAAATGATGGTCGAACAGCGCAAGGAAATAGCTGACGCTCGGTTTAAAATCGGGCAATGGCGGAATGGCAGTTTCGGTGGTAATATTATGGTCGAACAGCAGTTGCAGAAAAGGAATAATCATTGCCAGCGACACCAGCGAAAACAATATGGAAGCAATATTGCACGAAAGGCTGATGGCTACATATACATAGTAGCGTTTCAAATATGATAGTATGCGCAGAAAATCTTTCATGCGGGGCAAAGATACCCAAAAGAGAGGCTTAATTTTCTTCTGTAAAAAATGCCAAAATCGTATTACAACGACCAGTCAATAATCGGCAAGCCTTTGTTTTCGAGAATTGCATTGGTTTTTGAAAAATGTTTGCAGCCGAAAAATCCTTTGTCTGCCGAAAAAGGCGAAGGGTGCGCGGCTTTCAGAATATGATGTTTAAACGGGTCAATGAGCGCTTCTTTGTTTTGGGCAAACCTGCCCCAAAGAATAAATATCAGTCCGTCTTTTTCATCGGAAAGTTTTTTGATGACGGCATCGGTAAAGGTTTCCCAACCTATTTTACTGTGCGATGCGGGCGTGTTGGCGCGCACCGTTAGAAAAGCATTGAGCAGCAGCACACCTTGCTTAGCCCATTTTTCCAGGTTGCCATGAGCGGGCGGCTGAACCTCCAAATCGTTTTTTATTTCTTTAAAAATATTGACGAGCGAAGGCGGTGGAGCAATGCCCTCGGGAACAGAAAAACACAAGCCGTGCGCTTGCCCTGCGCCATGATAAGGGTCTTGCCCCAGAATCACCACTTTCACTTCTGAAAACGGTGTGAGGTTAAAGGCATTGAAAATTTTCGAACCGGGCGGATATACAAGGTTGCCTTTTTGTTTTTCTTCCAATAAAAAACTTTTAATGGCTGCGAAATAAGGTTTTTCAAATTCTTCCTTCAGCGCTTCGAGCCACGAACTTTCTATTTGAGGGGCAATTTTATTTTCCATGAGTGCTGCAATGAATTGTTATAGGGTTTCTTATACAAAAATGCTTCTCTAATTTTTTTGATAATCGCAGATAATCCCGTTGGAACATTCAAGTGGTCAAATCTCCGAATTTTTATCTTGCCTAAATAGGATTCAACAATTGCATGTTATCGGGTAATAAATCTAAACAGTTTCTTTTGCTCAAGGAAAGTAATA
>CAZFFP010000103.1:0-9837 GCA_964518215.1 uncultured Chitinophagaceae bacterium | reverse complement strand
TTAGCCATTGACAGGGTGTTTCCTTCCGGTTCTTCTGTGCGTTATGAAAAGAAAGTGAAAGCCACTTACTATACCGATACCATCGAGGTGGATATTCCTACCGGTGAGTCGGCAGCTTTCGGTCTGAATAATTTTATCATTAAAATTGAAGATGAAGAAAAAATAGATGAGTTGTCTGAAACCAATAATGTATTGGGCGTGCAACTCAATATTTTATCTGATGATATTTTCCCTATTTATCCTTATGAGTTTGGTATAGTCAACCAATCTGAAGCACAATTGACATTAGCTGCTTCTACAGCCAACACCTTTGCTCCTGAAAGAACCTATCTTATTCAAATAGACACCGCAGAACTATTCAACAGTTCGTTTCTGAAATCAGAAACCTTTACCATGCCCGGAGGTTTGCTGAAATGGACGTTGCCTTTCCGCTTAGACAATATGCCCGACAGCACAGTTTATTACTGGCGTGTAGGATTAGACCCCGATGTTCATGGCAATACACATGGCTATCAATACAGTTCTTTTGTTTTTTTGCCTGATGATTCTATGGGTTGGAACCAATCGCATTATTTCCAGTGGTTGAAAGACGATTATACCAATATCAGGCTCGACACCGACCGGAAGTTTAAGTTCGATGGAACTGTTCGGCAGGTAGAAGTATATACGGGCGAATGGCAGGTATCTGTTCCCGGAGACGGACAGGCAATTACTTATTCTATTAACGGAGTGGTTCGGCAACGATGGAATTGCGGAGGAGAAGGTTTCAGAGAAGGGCTTACCGTTGCAGTATTTGACCCAGTAACGGGAGAGCCTTGGGTAAGCAAATATCCTCAAGACAGAGCTTATGACCAATGTACCGGGGCTTTTATAAATACCACTTATAAAAGTATTCATTGCAAAGCTCGCGATGCTGAATCGTTTATGTTTCGCACAACAGCGACCAGTGCCAATGCTTGCGTAACTACTGCCGAATGGCAAAACCGAATTGTCAACTTACTTAACAATGTCCCCAACGGTCATTATATTTTGATTTACAGTGTCAACTGTGCCCGCTATAACCAATTTTCTCCTCAATTAATATCTGCACTTGCTGCTTTAGGTTCTTCAGAAATAAACAATTTGGTAACCGGCAATAATTGTACTCCTTGGGCATTTTTTGTTCGCAAAGGCGATAACTCTACTGTTGACGAAGTAAGAGGAACTGCGGGTTTAGTATTGCAATATTCTACTAATTTTTCTGTCAATTGGTTTCAGGGAAATTTTGTCTCCCCTCCTATCGGACCCTCATTCAGATGGAGAGATTTTTACTGGAACGCCAATCCGGAAGAAACACCCGACAACGATATCAACTCTGTGGATATTATAGGTGTAACTCCAAACAATGCCGAAATTGTTTTGCAAACCAATATCACTGCTCCTCACCAAAATCTTTCTTTTATTGATGCCAATGCATATCCTTACATTAAGCTGAGGCTCAATTCTCGCGATGATATTTCGCGCACACCCACTCAATTGAATTACTGGAAAGTAGTGCATGATATTGTGCCCGAAGCGGCTTTAGCCCCAAATATTTTCTACTCTTTTGTAAACGATACTATTGCTCTTGGCGAAAATCTCGATTTGAAAATTGCTGTTGAAAATGTTACGCCTGTTCACATGGATAGCCTGTTGGTGAAGTTTGCCATATTCGGTGGCGCCAGTCAGGCAGTAATCAATTACAATCGTTTCGACTCGTTGCGGGCATATCAAAATTCGCATTTAGATTTCCGGTTCAACACCAATTGCAATTGCCTTTCAGACATGAATACGCTATTTGTAGAAATAAATCCCGATAACGACCAGCGGGAACAATTTCATTTCAATAATATTGCTATCATCAATTTTAAAGTAGATGGCGATAATAAAAATCCGCTACTCGATGTAACTTTCGATGGCGTGCATATTATGAATGGCGACATTGTTTCTGCCGAGCCTGATGTTATTATCAGATTGAAAGATGAGAATAGGTATTTAGCGCTCGATGACACCGCTCTTATCAATGTGTTTTTGAAATATCCCGATGGTCGCTTAGAGAGGCAAGATTTCAATAGCCAGTATGTTACATTCATTCCTGCGGTTCCGAGCCAACTGAACAAGAAAAATGTTGCCGAAGTGCAAATGAGAAAACGATTTACTCAAGATGGCACCTACGAACTTTTAGTGCAGGCTAAAGATAAAAGCAGAAATATTTCAGGCACTTATGGCGACCCGACAGTAGGTATAGACTATCGTATTTCGTTTGAAGTGATTACCAAAGAAATGATTACCAATATGCTCAACTATCCCAACCCGTTCAGCACTGCCACCAAATTTGTATTCACCCTCACCGGCTCTGAACTTCCTACTTACATGAAAATTCAAATCATGACCGTTTCGGGTAAAGTAGTGCGAGAAATTGAAATGAGCGAGTTGGGACCCATTCGTATTGGTAGAAATATTACAGATTTTACCTGGAACGGCACCGACCAGTATGGCGACAGACTTGCCAATGGAGTATATTTTTACCGCGTAGTGGCTTCATTGAACGGCAAGGCATTAGAACGTCTCGAATCGAAAGTCGATAAATATTTCAAGAGTGGTTTGGGAAAAATGTATCTTATAAAATAGTAGTCTGTAAGATTCTTCAGATTTTTATTCCCCGCATAAAATCAACTGTTACCTGAATATCGTCATACAACACACGGTCTTTATAGTGAAAAGGCACAATTTTTCTGTAGTTCGTTTTTATTTCTTCAATTAATGGAGAACTTTTTAAAGGCTTTCTGAAATCGAGCGCTTGCATAGCCGTGAGAAATTCAATGGCTAAAACTTTCTCGATATTGTAAACAATCTTGTAGCATTTCACCGCAGCATTAGCGCCCATACTCACATGGTCTTCTTGCCCATCGGAAGAAGTAATGGTATCTACAGAAGCCGGAGTAGCCAATTGCTTATTCATGCTTACAATAGAAGCAGCAGTGTATTGAGGAATCATCAACCCCGAATTCAATCCTGAATTTTCGATTAGAAAAGGCGGCAATTCTCTTTTGCCCGAAATCAATTGAAATGTTCTGCGTTCCGATATGCTTGCCAATTCTGCCATTCCCATGCCCAGATAATCTAAAGCCAAAGCCAATGGCTCTCCATGAAAATTTCCTCCGGAAAGTATTTTATCATCATCGGCAAATATGAGCGGATTATCAGTAACGGAATTTATTTCAGTTTCTAAAATCTGTTGCACGTGTTCAATAACTCCTCTTACCGCACCATGCACCTGCGGCACACAACGAAAAGAATAAGGGTCTTGCACATTGAATTTCTTCTGTTTCAAAATTTCGCTTCCTTCGAGAAAATTCAAAACCTGTCGTGCACTATCCGATTGTCCCTGATGCGGACGTACCTGATGTATCAAATGGCTGAAAGGTTCTGATTGGCAATTGAAAGCATCAATCGAAATGGCTGCGGTAAGGTCCGCCAGTTGCGCCACACGTTGCGATTCGAGCAGCGACCAGCAACCCCATGCACTCATAAACTGTGTTCCGTTAATCAACGCCAAACCTTCTTTGGCTTTCAGTTTAATGGGTTGAATACCTGCTTCTTTAAAAGCCTCTTCACTTTTCATCAAAGTACCTTTATACCGAACACTTCCCAACCCAATAAGCGGTAAACTCAAATGCGCTAATGGCGCCAAATCGCCCGATGCGCCTAAAGAGCCGGTGTCCCACACTACAGGAAAAATTTCGTGATTGAACATTTCAATCAACTTTTCGATGACATCCACCCGAACACCGGAATAGCCCAAAGCCAATCCTTTCATTTTCAAAATCATCATGAGTTTCACTACTTCGGGCATTACTTCGTTCCCCATACCACAGGCATGAGACATCAAAAGATTTTCCTGCAATTGTTCTAATTGATGAGCATCTATCTGCACATCGCACAACGAACCGAACCCGGTATTGATACCATAAAACTTAGCGCCTTCGGCAGCAATTTTTCCTTCCAGAAATTTCCTGCTTTTATGAACTTTTTCTCGCGCTTCATCGCTCAGTTCGAGCCTGAATTTTTCGTGCAACACTTTACGCAACTCATCGGTTTTCAGGTGTCTGGTCGTTATCTGATAGATTGTTTCCATGAATATTGAATAAGGGTGAAAATTATAGGTTTTGAATGATATTTCAATCAAACCTGTTTATCCAATGCTTTTATTGTTTCTTTAATAGGCGCAATAAACCAAAAAGCTTCTTTATTTTGTTATCTCAATAAACCAATCTTTTCTGGATAACTATTATGACATATTAGGCATAGCGCCAACAGCTTCGGCATCTGAAATAAAATCAGCCTACCGAAAATTGACCTTGAAATATCATCCCGACCGCAATCCCGATGATAAGCAAGCAGCCATTAAGTTTCGTCAGGTGAGGGTGGCATACGAAGTGCTGAGCAACCCGCAGAAAAGAAAAGAATATAATCATATACTCGAAGGTAAAAGTGTACAGCGAAACGAATTGTTTTCGATAAAGAAAGCTCCCCGTTATTTCAGAATTGTTTTGAGCAAACGTGTGGTAGGACTTCATGAAGAATTTGAAGTATTGGCAAGAACATATATCCATGGAAAAGATTTTAAAATAGAAGGGATAGAAAATTTTTTAGTGATTGAAGGACCTGAATATACCCGTGGAAAGCGAAATGACAATGAGAAACCTTTATACCAGATACGCTATGTATTAAAGTCTGTCAAATCGGGTTATAATGCCATAGGACCGGCTTCCATACGGGTGGACAAAACCATTTTCGAGTCGGAGTTGGTATATGTAAAAGTAAATGAATCGGGAGCCATTCCCCGCCAGCGATATGGTTCTAGAACAGAAAGAATTATTAAAGCCTCATTGGCATTTATGTTTGGTTGCATTTTAATATTGGCGATATACAATATCAAAGAGCGCGGGCTATTACCCGATGATTACTTTGTTGATGGAAAAGTAATGGCAGACCACTCCAAACACGCCTACATTGAAGCGGAAACGGTGCAATTGCCAACAGGAATAAATCCGTATCAAGATTTTTCGTTGGAAAATATTGAAGACGATTTTTCAAAAAACACTTTGCGAATTATCAACGGGAAATATTATGATGCGGTAGTGATGTTGGTTAATTATTCGAACAATAAAACCGAACGCCATCATTATATCAGAGCGGGTGATGAATATGAAGTCAGTTCGATTCCAGATGGAAAATATTTTATAAAAGTGATGTTTGGAAACGACTGGAACAAAAATGCCAACGTGAAGAATGAAACATATAAGGGCGCTTTCAGAAAAAATTTACGTTATGAAATTTTTGAGGACAGTTCGCAAATTATGAAAATGAAACAAAAAGCTGATGGCGATTCCATCATTTACAGTTTGTATGAAGTAACCCTTTATACCGTTCCTGATGGCAATGCATTCAGCAAAAAAGTAGCGGCAGATGAGTTTTTCTGAAAAAAATAGCCGCGTTCTTTGCTTATTTTTACCAACAAAATAATTTACCATGAGAAAAGTCATCATATTCATACTTATCGGCACATTAACATCTATATCAGTAATGCTGCCCGGCTGTAAAAAAAAGAAGCTCAATATTTTTTCACTTCAGGACGATATTAATTTAGGCAGGCAGTTAGAAGCAGAAATTGCAGCCAATCCACAAGAATTTCCCATTCTTCCCGAATCGCAATATCCACAAGCCTACGATTACATTCGCGGCTTGAGAGATTCTGTATTGAATACCGGAACAGTGAAATACAAAAATGAATTTGATTGGAATATCTATATCATTGATTCTGATGTGCTGAATGCCTTTTGCGCTCCTGGCGGCTATATTTATTTCTATACAGGGCTTATAAAATTTTTAGATACTGAAGATGAATTGATGGGCGTATTGGGTCACGAAATAGCTCATGCCGACCGAAGACATTCTACTAGTCAATTAACCAAACAATATGGAATAGGAACTTTATTAAGCGTGTTAACCGGTGGCGACCCGGGAACATTGGCTCAAATAGCTGCCGGATTAATTTCTCTCAAATTCAGCAGAACAGACGAAACAGAAGCAGACGAATACTCTGTGCGCTATTTATGCCCTACCACCTACAATGCTGCCGGTGCAGCAGGATTCTTTACGAAAATTGAAGATGTAGCCGGACCCACTCCACCGCAATTTTTAAGCACTCACCCAAATCCCGGAAACAGAGTACAGGCTATCAATCAATGGAAAGCAGATTTGGCTTGTAGCGGCAATCAGGTGTATGATACCAAGTATCAGCAATTTAAAGCTATGCTGCCTTAAAATTTGGAGGCAAAATCAGTTTCCTTTATTTGGCAAAAATTTTTCCTCCTTTCCAAACCTTCATAGGTTTCATTTTCCCTTGATGATAGAGTATTTCGCGATAGTCGTCTGTATCGAAAGTAATGAAGTCGGCTTTCATGCCTTGCTTCAGCATTCCCCTGTCGTGCAAACCTAATGCTGCTGCTGCACGATAAGTAATGCCCGCGAAAGTTTCGGCAGTAGTGAGTTTTTCGGCTGCGCCTAATACGGCTGCCTGCATCAGCAAATCGCCCATCGGGGCAGAACCCGGGTTCCAGTCGCTGGCAATGGCAACGCAAGCGCCCGCATCTAAAAGTTTTCTGACAGGAGTATAGTTGCAGCCCAAACCCAACGATGCGCCCGGTAACGCCACTGCAATAACATTGCTTTGCGCCAATGCCGCAATTTCTTTTTCGCCCGATGCTTCCAGATGGTCGGCACTGATGGCTTGCGCGGCAATTGCCACTTCACTGCCACCGGTGGTAAACTGGTCGGCATGAATGGTGATATCGAAACCAAGCGATTGGGCTGCACGTAGATAAGTCAATGATTCATCGAGAGCGAAGGCGCTTTGCTCAATAAAAATATCTATACGGTTGGAAAGGTTTTCTTTTTTCACTAAAGGCAATAGTTCCTTCAAAATAAAATCGAGATAGGTTTTGTTCCTGCCGTCAAAATCTTTTGGTGGAGTGTGCGCAGCTAAACAGGTTGCAACCAAATCAATGGGATGTTCGCTGTTCACTTGTGCAATAGCCCGAAGCATTTTCAGTTCGTCAGCCACATTCAAGCCATAACCGCTTTTCACTTCGCAAGTGGTTACACCTTCTCTCAAATGCCTGTCCATGCGTAGCGATAAATTTTTCGCTAATTCTTCCTGACTGCATTGCCGTGTTTTCTGCACCGAATCCCAAATACCTCCGCCCGCTTGCGCAATCTCGAGATAACTTTTACCGCTCACGCGCAACGCATAGTCTGCCGCACGCGAACCGCCAAAGCAAGTATGTGTGTGCGCGTCAATAAATCCGGGTAGTGCTACTTGTTTACCGTTGATATTTTCTATAGAAATATTTTTTCCGCTCCATTCTTTTTTCAGCATTTCAAAATTTCCCACGGCTTCGATAATTCCATTGCCATGAATAATTCCTGCATGTTCGATAATTTCCAATGGCTCATCTATCAATGCGCCTTTCAAAGGCAGGTGGTTCAGGGTAAGCAGTTGGTGAAATGGACCGGTGAGGTAAATACTCATAGTATGGAAATATTATACAAGCTATCTCAAAAATCTGTCATAGTGAGCATATCGAACTATGAAAAGTTTGAAAACTGATATGCTTCGACAAGCTCAGCATGACATTAAATATATCTATGAGGTTTTTGAGATAGCTTGTAATTGATTTTTTGAAAAATGTGGTAACGAAGACCAAAACTAAATTACTATTTTCAACCCGCATCATCTTTTCAAAATTATGACTACCAAATCCATTAAATCGCCCACCGGAACACAATTGCAATGCAAAGGCTGGATACAGGAAGCCGCTTTAAGAATGCTCATGAACAACCTCGACCCCGAAGTGGCAGAGCGACCCGAAGACTTGATTGTGTATGGCGGTTTGGGAAAAGCCGCCCGCAACTGGGAGGCTTATCATCTCATTGTGAAATCGCTGCAAAATCTAAACGAAGACGAAACGCTTTTAATCCAATCGGGTAAGCCTGTGGGCATATTGCCTACACACAAAAATGCTCCGCGTGTTATTCTTGCCAACAGCAATTTGGTGGGCAAGTGGGCTACGTGGGAACACTTCCACGAACTGGAAGCCAAAGGTTTGATGATGTATGGACAAATGACTGCCGGCTCGTGGATTTACATAGGCTCGCAAGGCATTGTGCAGGGCACTTACGAAACGTATTTATCGTTGGCTGAAAAACATTTTGACGGCACGCTGAAAGGCACGCTGAATGTTACTGCCGGATTGGGCGGCATGGGCGGTGCGCAACCTTTGGCAATAACTATGAACGAAGGCGTTTGCTTGGCTGCCGAAATGGAAGCATGGCGGGTGCAGAAAAGAATTGATACGCGCTATCTCGATGAAATGTATCACGATATTGATGAAGCCATTAATCGTGCGTTGCAAGCCAAAGAAAACAACGAAGCCGTTTCGATTGGCGTGGTATGCAATGTGGTGGATTTGCTGCAAAAACTTTTAGACCGGAATATTACACCCGATACATTAACCGACCAGACATCGGCTCATGATGAACTGAACGGTTACTTTCCTGAAAACATGACCGTAGTAGAAGCGAAAGTGTTGCGCGAAAAATATCCGCAGGAATACATCAAGCGCTCGTTAGATACTATGGCAAGGCATGTGCGCCAAATGTTGGAATTGCAGAAGCGTGGCACTGTTACTTTCGATTATGGCAACAATCTTCGCGGACAAGCAAAAGACAAACGTGGCGTAGAGAATGCTTTCGATTTTCCGGGTTTTGTGCCGGCTTATATCCGCCCCTTGTTTTGCGAAGGCAAAGGACCATTTCGTTTTGTGGCATTGAGTGGCGACCCGCAAGACATAGCAGTGTGCGATGAGAAACTGAAAGAATTATTTCCTGAAAACAAAGGTCTGCTGCGTTGGTTAAAAATGGCAAAAGAAAAAATTGCTTTTCAAGGGTTGCCTGCTCGCATTTGTTGGTTGGGCATGGGCGAAAGAGAAAAAGCAGGGTTAGCTTTTAACGAACTGGTAAAAACCGGAAAAGTGAAAGCGCCTATTGTAATTGGCAGAGACCACCTTGATACAGGAAGTGTAGCCTCGCCCAACCGCGAAACCGAAGCCATGCTCGATGGCAGCGATGCTGTTGCCGATTGGCCCATTCTCAACGCGCTTATTAATACCGCAGGTGGCGCCAGTTGGGTATCGTTTCATCATGGAGGTGGTGTGGGTATGGGCTACTCGCTTCATGCCGGAATGGTAATTGTTGCCGATGGCACCGATGATGCCGCATCCCGTCTGAAACGCGTTTTGCACAATGACCCCGCTATGGGCGTTATTCGCCATGCCGATGCGGGTTATGATTTGGCAAAGAAAGTGAGTGGGGAGTTTGGGTTGGATTTAAAATAATGCTATGAATAATATTCAGAATAAACCTCATATTACTTATTTGTTAGGTGCTGGAGCAAGTTGTGATACTTTGCCTCTTGTAAGCAATTTAGCTCAGCGAATTAGTAGAATTCATAACTGGCTTAAAAGCAATAGAGGGCTCATAACGCTCAAAATAAATGCCATGAGTAATTCTACAAGAAGTATTAAATCTTTACTCTTAAAAGATTTGGAATTTCTTGAGGAAAATGCAAATACCAAAAGACATTTTTCTATCGACACTTTTGCTAAAAAACTCTTTTTGTGGAATCATAATAACGCACCCACAGCCCTCCGAACATTTTTGAAAGTTAGTTAAAAAAGAGGTTGAGAGTATTGT
>CAZFFP010000102.1:0-9979 GCA_964518215.1 uncultured Chitinophagaceae bacterium | reverse complement strand
GTAAATGCCTGAGGCACCTGAATGATGCGGGCACAATCAATAGTTTGCACATCAAAAGCCAATCGCTCCTTACAGCCGCTCAGGTCGGTGGTGATTTCTGCAATCAACGAAACATCTGTTGACACAGTAATGGTTTGAGTAGTTTCTCCCGTACTCCACCAATATTTTCCGTCTGTCGAAAGCGGCAATTTTATTTCTGTTTTCTCGCCTCTGCAAAACTGCACGGTATCTAAGGTTCCCGTTTCGGTAAATACTAAAATATTCAGGGTGTCTTTTCCTACGCATCCGGTGATGGGGTCGGCAGCAGAAAGCACATAAGAAATACTTGTTTCGGGGTGAATAAGTGTATTGAGCGATTGCGGGTTTTCTATAAATATTTCAGGCTCCCAAGTAAAATTGGTTCCGTTAAAAACAGCATTCACAGGCACACCGCCTCCATAGCAAATAGCAGTGTCGTTTCCTGCAAAAACATCGGGTGTTTCCAGCACGTCAATACGCACGGTATCGCGATTGCCGCAACCGGTAGTGTCGCTTACATACACCCAGTAATTGCCCGACACTTCTGGATACACCACCGTGCTTGCAGTAGTGGCTCCGGTGCTCCATTGGTAATTCAATCCTTCTTTGGTGGTATAATGAATTCTGCCGTTCCAGATGCGGGCGGGCAATGCCGCGCCAAAAGCATGAACATTGGCGGTGCCTTCATAAAACTCAATGATACCATCAGCCCCAAACAGATTGCCTTGTCCGGTTCCGACAGAAGTTCGCAGGTTGGTATTGTTAGAGCAAGTGATGTAAAAAGCATAAGTTTCTCCCGCCTGTATATCGAAATCCAAATCCACCGGAATGCGCCTGAGTGTGTTGGCAGGAATGGGTGCCGGTATCAATGAGTTGCCTGCCAATATCCAAAAAGATTGGTCGTTTTCAAAACCAACATGAGTGCCGGGTTTGTAATATACCGTTACGTTTACCGCCTGATTTTGCGGAACATTAAAAATGCCATCGAAATAATTGATGGTGAAATTTCGGGTGGCTTTAATATCGAACATGGCTCCGTTTCGCGAAACGGTTCCGTTGGTTTCGGTATCGAAAACTTTTTCTAAACCATCGGGCACTTCGGCTACCAAAGTAACCGGACTACCTTTGCACACAGTGGTGTCCTGATAAACTTCCAATCGTAAAGGCGAAACCACCTCAATAGAAATAGAGCCGCTTTGTGTGCCGCACTTATTTACTGCTTCGAGCGAAATTATTGCCGTTCCCAAAGCATCAAATACTATGGTGATTTCATTGTTGGCGGTGTCGAGAATAGTGCCTATCGAAGTTGCCCATTCGTAGTAAGTTTCGGTGATGAACGGCACGCGGAAGTTCACCGTGTCGCCCAGACAAACCTGAGCCGGTCCGGTAATATTTACCAAAGGCGAACTGATAATCGCCAATCGGGTAGTGGGTGAAAATGGTCCCGGACAGCCAAAATTTATTTCTCGCACAAAGAAGCTGTAAAAATCGGGAGTGGCTCCATTAAAGTTGACTAAAATGCCCGGGAAGCCTTTTACTACTACCGGATTCGGATTAAAGCCGTTGGAATACCATTCGTATTCAGAATCGGGATTGAAAGGCGAAATATTTAATGCCACTACTTCTGTATTGCAATAAATAGAATCGCCTACAATAATCGTTGCCGGATTGTCATCGGGCGCACCAATGGTAATACGAATGATAGTTCCGTTGACATTCCAGGGCGAAGTAGAGTTGGTGGCAACAATACGCATATAATATGCTCCCGGTGCAATACCTAAAGCCAGCAGTTGGTTTCTTCCCGGAACGGTTAGTATTAAAATTCCGGAGGCGGTATCAATCACTACGCCTAAGCCTCCTCGATTCACTACGGCAAGCGTCATCATGTCTAACAGTTCTACTTCAAATTGATTGCCGAGATTATAACTTGCCAAAAAATTCCAGGTATTGATGTCTATTTCAACCGTATCTGTGGCACCAACATTTTCCTGTACACAAATCTGAATATCTTCCGTAAGGTTGGTGAGAATATCGCAATGTTTAATACAGAATGGACCGAAAATACTGCCCGTTACTGCCGGATTGGTAGAGCGTACCCGAATAAAATAATTACACCCTTCGGGCACTACCGGAACCAAGCCTGAAACCGTGCCAGGTTGCCCGCCAACAGCAGGATCATAAGTTTGATTGCTCGGAAAAGAATTGATAATAGAAGGGTTGGCAAAACTTCCGGAAGCATCAGATAACTCTGCTATGTAAACATTGTTGTTGTTATAAATTCCTGTTGAAGTAAAAGGCACGTCAATAGCGCTGCGCGAACAAAGCGTATCGGGGTCAGTAGTTACCACCGGAGGAAGTGTAGTGATGATGTTGGGACAATTTTGCACCACAATACATATACTTGCTTCGCCCACAATTTGCGGCAAGGGAGAAAGTCTTCTCAAACGAACTTTATAACAATTTCCTAAAGGAATATTAGAAGGAATTTGTGCCCCGATAAACCCTGTCGAATCCAAGTTTCCGATACCGAAAACCCCAAGGCTGATGGGGTTGGTGAAGTTGCCGCTGCTGTTGGAAAGCTCAATTTGATAAGTGCCGAAACAAAGTGGTTGGGAAAGTTCGTATCGAATCACTAAAGTTTGTAAACGGCAAATAGGGCTGGAAAAAATTTGCGGAATAGTGAGTGTTACCGGATTGAGATTATCGTAAGTGCCTACTACAATAATATCGTCAATTCCGAAGGGCAAAGAATATGCGCCACCCGCACTTCCGTTCACCCAGCGAAATCCAAATCGCAAATCATTCACATTATCAAAAGCCGGATTGCTTACCCGTTCAAATTTCCATTTCGATTGTCCGACATATTGCGCCAAGCCTGTTTGTTGCCACGCTCCGCCATTCACGCTGAAATACAATTCGCCATAGCTATTGGCATTTCCTTCGGCTATGTAGAAAAAATCCATGGTTACATCTGTGAAGCCCAAAGTGCAAAAGCCGCTTGGCATGTGCGCAAACCGGTCGGAAGCATTCAGCGGATTAAAACAAGTACTCGTAATGTTCGATTGCGAATCATGTATATGCAGATACTTGCTGAAAGGTGCTCCGGTTATTTGTCCGCTGTTGACACTGTCCTGCGGGGGCGTGTTGGGGTAAATATTCTGTCCGCTGTATTGATTGTTCACTATCCAGGTATTGGTGCCGGAGTTGGTTCCTTGTCCGGTTCCGTTAAGCGTAAATGAATGCGAATTACCTTCAAAAGTTTCGGTAAAAAGCAGCACGGTTTGTTGTGCATAAACTGAACTCAGCAACAAAGCTGAAGTAATTAACAGGACAATTTTTTTCATTCTTGACAGGGGAGCGTAAAAGTCTTGTTTACAAATGGTTTTATTTGAATTCGTTAAGTTAAGATGAAATTTGTGAATGATTATAATTTCAGAGCATAAAAGTTGATGTAATCCTTAAAAATGTATATTGCCGGAGATTCGTCTGACTTACTATTAATAATGAGCGATAAGGTTATAAAGTATATTTTAGCTTTGTAAGCTTTCAACATTATAACTATTTAACCCAACGCCATCATGTATCAGCACCTTTGGCACACATTGTCGGCAGAAGAAACCCTAAAGCGTCTAAAGGCTTCCGCTGACGGTTTGACAGATGCCGAAGTGGAGCAGCGCAGAAAAGAATTTGGCTTCAACGAAATTCCCGAAGCCGGTCAACGACACTGGTTTTGGATTTTTATTAAGCAGTTCAAAAGTCTGCTGGTGTTCATTCTCTTTGTTGCTGCCATTATCTCCGGGCTTACGGGGCATGTGATTGATGTGTATGTGATTCTAGCCGTAATACTTTTGAACTCGTTGATTGGTTTTGTTCAAGAGTTACGTGCCGAGCGAGCGGTAGCATCACTTAAATCCATGTTGGTGCCACAGGCAAAAGTGCTTCGCAACGGTGAAAAAATTATTCTTCATGCAAGAGAATTAGTTCCGGGCGACATTATTATTCTAGAAGAAGGCGATAGTATTCCGGCAGACGCAAGATTGATTGAAGCAAAAAATCTTCGTGCCATAGAAGCGCCTCTCACGGGCGAATCGGTTCCGGTTAATAAAGATATTGAGCCGCTTCCTGAAAACACTCTTTTATCTGATCAAAAAAACATGTTGCGGAAAAGCACCTTCATAGCGGGTGGATACGCCCATGCAGTAGTTACCGGCATAGGCATGAACACCGCCATTGGCGACATTGCCAAAACGCTGGGCGATATAAAAATTACCAAAACCAATTTTCAGAAAAAAACCGATACCCTTGCCCGGCAAATGGCAGTAATTGCCATCAGTAGCGCCACACTGCTATTTGTAGTGGCTTATTTTGTTCAGCAAAGTCCGCTCAATGAAGTGCTGTTGATTTCGATTGCCGCTTTGGTTTCGTCTATTCCCGAAGGTTTGCCTGCGGTATTATCTATAGTGTTAGCCGTTGGCGCAAATCGAATGGCAAAAAGAAGAGCCATCATTCGTGAATTTTCTGCCACAGAAACATTGGGGGCGGTTACCACTATTATTACCGATAAAACCGGAACGCTCACTCAAAATACTTTGACCGTTCGTAAGGTGGGCATATTTGACGAAGACGATATAAGCGTAACAGGCGAAGGATGGATTCCTGCGGGAAATTTTATCAAAGAAAAAAAGGTGTTGGAAGCAACAACGCATGATGCATTGCGACAGTTGCTGAAAATATGTGCCTGGAGCAATAACTCAGATATACGCCACGAGAACGAAAAAGACAGTTACTCACTTATTGGCGACCCTACCGAAGGGGCGTTGTTAGTAATGGCGCGTAAAGGAAATTTCTTTTCGAAGAAAGATAAATCTGTTCAGAAAATTGATGACCTTCCTTTCAATTCAACCATTAAAATGCGGGCAACACTCATCGAAGAAAATTGTGAAAAACAGTTGTTGATTGTTGGTGCGCCCGAACAAGTTTTGGAGAAGTGTTCGCAAGTTTTAACACCGAATGGTTTAGTTGCCATGGACGATACAAAAGTTCAGACCCTTCGTTCTAAAATTGAAGCATGGTCGGGCGAAGCCATGCGGGTGATTGCGCTCGCATACCGCGATGAAACTTCCTCGGTAGTGAGTATTGATGAAAACGAAATAAACAATCTGGTTTTTGCAGGAATTGTGGGGATGATAGACCCGCCTCGTCCCGATGTGAAAGAAGCCGTAGCCATGTGTAAAGGAGCGGGCATTCGGGTTATCATGGCAACAGGCGACCATATTAACACCGCCATTGCCATTGCCAAAGCAACGGGCATTATTGAGCAGCATTCTGATGAAAAAAATATTGCGCTTACCGAAAAGCAACTGTTGGCTTTAGATGAAAAAGAGTTTGAAGCCGTGATTCAGAATACCGATGTGTTTGCAAGGCTCACACCAAATATGAAATTGCGTATTGCCGAAAAACTTCAGGAACGGGGCGAACTCATTGCCATGACGGGCGATGGCGTAAACGATGCGCCTGCTTTGAAAAAAGCCGATGTGGGCGTGGCAATGGGCATCATGGGAACCGATGTTGCCCGCAGCTCTGCCAAAGTAGTTTTAGCCGATGATAATTTTTCTACCATAGTGAAAGCGGTGGAAGAAGGAAGAATTGTGTTTAACAATACCCGTCATACCAGTTTCTTTTTGGTTACCACCAATTTTGCCGAAATCACCACGCTGCTTTCTGCCATTTTCATGGGGCTGCCCATGCCGCTTACCGCCACACAAATTCTATGGCTCAATCTGGTAACCGATGGCGCTTGCACCACTGCCATGGCAACCGAAAGCGGTCACGGCAATGAGTTGAAAGAAAAACCGGTTAATCCGAAAGAAAAAATCCTGAACAAATCTATTGTGCCGTTTCTGATTATCAATTCCATTCTCATGGCAAGTCTTGCCATCGCTTCCTTTAAATGGTTTTTACCCGAAGGAATTGAAAAAGCGCGCTCGGCAGCTTTTATTGTAATGGCATTCAGTCAGTTGTTCAACGTGTTTAATATGCGCGATTTGAAAACTTCCATTTTCAAAATCGGAATGTTTTCCAACAAGTATATCAATATAGGTTTGGCGGTGTCAGTCATGCTTCAGGTAATCATCATTGAAGTGCCTTTTTTTGAAATGCTTTTTCAGTTTGACCCGGTTTCTTTTTCTGAATTTGTAATATTGGGCTTCATGGCTTCATCGGTGCTTTGGGTGGGCGAAGCATATAAGTATGTAAAGTATCAGATTGTTTTCAGCCATAAATAGGCTTATTCTGTCTCACAACATTTGAATCACGTGCATGATTATATTTTCGAACTGATTGTATACGGACAGCCCAATGTTTAACTTATTACATGCTTATTTTTCTCTCAAATTTCATTTTTTGAAAAAGACACTTACTTTTGAGCATTAATCTTAAGCCATTGCTTAAAAACCAACCCGATATAATTCATAAATCTCACCAACCAAACCATTCAAGTTTATGATGAAAATTAAACTCATTGCACTGATTTTTTTCAGCGCTGTTTCTTTTGCATTTGCACAAACAGAGAAGGCTACCATTAAAGGACGAATTACAGATGCCAAAACCGGTGAGCCGCTCTACGGAGTAAATATTCATACTGCAAAAGGACAAGGAACTACCACAGATTTCGATGGCGATTTTCAATTTAAACTTGACCCTGGCACTTATGAAATCAAGATTTCTTTTGTGAGTTATAAAGACATCAAAAAAACTGTAACCCTTTCTGAGGGTCAGGTTTTAGTTATTAATGAAAAATTAGAATCGCAAACTATTGAGTTGGGCATAACTGTAGTATCTGCTTCTAAGTATGAAAAGAAATTGAGTGAAGAAACGGTTTCAATGGATGTGTTGGGAGCAGACCTCATCAAAAACTCAAATTCATTACAAGCGGAAGATGCCATGAAAAAAGTACCGGGCGTAACCGTTGTTGATGGGCAGGCGAATATTCGCGGAGGAAGCGGGTGGAGCTACGGAGCCGGAAGCCGTGTGGCAGTTTTGGTAGATGATATTCCTTACATGTCGTCAGATGCGGCAGATGCCAAGTGGAGCGCCATGCCGATTGAACACGTGGAACAGGTAGAAGTAATCAAAGGCGCAGCTTCTGCATTATATGGTTCTTCTGCTTTGAATGGTATTATAAATTTGCGCACTGCCTGGGCTAAGAATGAGCCGGTTACCAAAATCACCATGTTTACGGGAGTGGCACAAAACCCTCGATATACCAGCTTGGCAGATTCGTTTAATGTTACCTATACGGATATTAATAATCAGGATACAACTGTTCAGATGCCATTGGGCGAAGGCATGTGGTATGGTCGCGACCAGCCTCGAACGTCCGGTTTTCAGATTTCGCACCGCAGAAAAATTAAAGATGTGGATCTTATTGTTGGCGGTAGTTATTTCAGCAGCAACAGTCATTTGTTGGGCGCAGGCTCCACAGAATTTAGGATAAGCGGCAAATTGCGCTATCGCCCCAAAAATGTTAGGGGGCTTTCTACAGGAGTCAATTACAGCATTAATAATGGCGTAGGCAGCACTTTCTTTTTGTGGAACGGATTAGATAGTTTGGCATATACGCCTTTCCCCGGTTCTGTAAGTGAATATTACACCATGCGCGTGTCTATTGACCCATATTTGATTTACTTCGACAAGAAAGACAACCAGTTTTCTTTCAGAGGCAGATACTTCAATTCTAAAAACACCAACAATACCGGACAAGGTTCTTTGCCTCAGTTGGTGTATGGCGAATTGCAATATCAAAGAATGTTTTTACCCATTAAATTGAATATTGTGGGCGGTTTAGTAGGTAACTACTCGTTTGTGTCGCCACCCCGCGGTTTTGATGAATCGCTTTTCGGTACCAAAACCGGTCACAACTTTGCCGCTTATTTCCAAGCCGATAAAAAGTTTTTTGATAAGCTGACTGTTTCGGGCGGTGTGCGCTACGAAAATTTCAGAGTGGATACATACACAGGAAACTCTAATCCGTTGTTCCGCTTCGGGTTCAATTATCAGGCAGCGGAAGCTACTTACATTCGCGGCTCTTGGGGTCAAGGCTACCGCTTCCCTACCATTGCTGAAAAATTCATCAATACCAACGTAGGTGTGGTGGGTATTTATCCCAATCCTGAACTCGAACCCGAAAAAGGATGGAGTGCCGAGTTGGGCGTAAAACAGGGTGTGAAAATAGGAGAGTGGTTGGGCTACTTCGATTTGTCGGGTTTCATTAACCAGTATCAGAACATGATGGAGTTTACGTTTGGTCCTTTCGGTTGGGGCATTTCCAATCCGTTCTTTCTTTCCAACCCCGACCCTAGCCGTCCGGTTGACCCGCTATTGGGGCTTGGATTTTCTTCGCAAAACGTGGGTAACACCAGAATTGTCGGTGGTGAATTTACCGTTATGGGAACCGGAAAATTGTTTGGCAAACTTCCTACTAATGTCTTGGCTGGCTACACATACATTATGCCTACTAATTTGAACTGGGATGATACCCTTTCTGTTTATGACCGCTATGGAAACCAATTCAAGTCAGGCACTTATGCCGAAACCTCTTCTGCTTCAAGGAATATTCTGAAATACAGAAATGTTCATACTCTGAAACTCGATATCGAATCGTTCTTTTATAAAGAAAAGATTGGTATTGGAGTGAGTGTTCAATACACAAGTTTCATGGAAAATGTTGATGGTGTATTTGAAGAAGATTTTGCTGTTTTGGAAGGCAGTTTGTTAACTAATACTTCAGCGTTTTCCGCGCTGAAAACTTTCCGCGAGGAGAATGAAAGAGGGAATACTATGTTTGATGCAAGGATTTCCTATAAGTTTCATGAAAAAGCAAAAATTTCATTCATTTGCAAAAACATGCTAAATCAGCAAATGATGGTGCGTCCTGCCTTTTTGGACATTCCGAGAAATTACAATTTGCAGTTAGACATTGAGTTTTAAAAAAGCATTATTCTTCCTTGTGAAAAAGCCCGTATATGATGCGGGCTTTTTTTGTACCCGCAATTTTTTCGAGTTGTTCAAGGGACGCTTCTTTAATTTTCTTTTCGGAGCGAAAATGTTGGAGCAGCAGTTGAGCGGTTTTGGTGCCGATACCTTCTATTTCTGTCAGCGATGTTTTGATGGTGTTTTGGCTGTGCTTTTTTCTGTGGAAAGTAATGGCAAAACGGTGCGCTTCGTTTCGTAAATATTGCAATACTTTCAGGCTTTCGGATTTCTTACTGATATACAGTGGCAACGAATCTCCGGGGTAGTATATTTCTTCTAATTTTTTCGCAATGGAAACCAGATGTATTTTTCCGCGAAGATTTAATTTTTCCAGCGCTTTGAGTGAGGCGCTTAATTGCCCCTTGCCTCCATCTATCACAATAAGGTTGGGAAGGGGCTCCTTTTCTTCGGTCAACCTTTTATAACGTCTGTAAACCACTTCTTCCATCGAAGCAAAATCATCGGGACCGGTTACGGTTTTTATATTGAAATGCCGATAGTCTTTTTTTGAAGGCTTGGCGTTTTTAAACACCACCACCGATGCCACAGGCGAATCGCCCTGAATGTTGGAGTTGTCGAAACATTCAATATGAAAAGGCAACTCATTCAATCGTAAATCTTCTTTGAGTTGTTGCAGCACTCTTTGTTCGCGCGTTTGATGTTTGTTTGAATCTTTCAAAACTATGTGCTGCGATTTGTGGTGCAGGGCATTTTTGAAAGCAATGTCTAACAATCCTTTTTTGTCGCCTGCTTTGGCAACAGTAATTTTTACATGTTCAAAAAGCGGTTCCGGTTCCACCGGAACAATTATTTCGGGGCTTTCGCTATTGAATTGTTGCCTCAATTCCACTATGGCAAAACCGAGTATTTCCTGAAGCGTTTCGTCTAATTTTTTTTCGATAATCAAATTTTTAGTGAAGATGATAAC
>CAZFFP010000101.1:0-9987 GCA_964518215.1 uncultured Chitinophagaceae bacterium | reverse complement strand
CATCAACAACAATACCTTACGCTCTCGTGTTACGTTCACCTTGTCACAGTTAAACAGAATGAAAAAAGAATAAGTGGACGATGCCCGCCAAACCATCCACAATGAAGCCGATACACACATTAATGATGCAGGTCTTTTCGGCTACGATGCTGCCGACATCACCGATTTGCAAACAGCCATTGACCTCTACCACACCGGATCACAAAATCCCAGACAGGCAATCATTTCACTTTCTGATACCAAAATCAAAATCACTCTCCTTGTCCGCGAAGACATTGACGACATCTTCGTAAAACAACTCGATAAAATGGTCAACACACTCAAACTCTCTAACATCGAATTCGTCAACATCTATTTCCGTTCATGCGAAATTATATACTTGGGTTCCACCACCGCCAAAGTGCGTGGCACTATTAAAAACCCTAAAGAAGTCCTATTGGTAGGCGTTAAGTTCACCATTCGCAAAACGGGAGAACTCAACAAAGTAAGCGAAACGCTTTCCACTACTGGAGGCAAATTTGGTATTGCCAAATTGTTACCCGGATTTTATGATTTCACTTGGGAATACCCCGGCTAAGAGCATCCACACAGTAAAAGCACATTCCGCTTTTTCACACAAATCTACCCGCCAATCATCAAAAGCGTAAAGAGCTTTTATTTTTCCCACTAAAGTATAAGAATTAATAAATTTTTCTCCACCCTAAAAAAAATAAAATATCCCACCCGAAAAGCCGCAGAAAGATAAACATTGCTTTTATTTTCAGATGAAAGCAGGTTTTGTTTCCGAGCTAATTCCTCAACTTTGCGGAAATTTTTCATGATGAACAAATCTATCACAATCATCTTTTTGTCGCTTGCCGTTTCTATAAATACTTTTTCCCAAAACTACTTTCAGCAGGAAGTCAATTACACAATAAATGTTTCGCTCAACGATACCACACACACTCTTGATGGTTTTATTGAAATAGAATATATCAACCATTCGCCCGATACCCTCACTTTTGTTTGGATGCACCTGTGGCCCAATGCTTACAAAAACACACAAACGGCTTATGCCAAACAAGCCATAGAAAATAAAGACACCAAATTTTGGTATGCCAAACCTGAGCAGCGCGGTTATATTGATAAGCTCGATTTTCGTGTGAATGGAGCTAATGCCAACTGGCAATTTGATTCCACTCATATGGATATTGCAAAAGTGCTTTTGCCCCGCCCGTTATTGCCCGGAGAAAAAACAATTATTACCACTCCTTTCTTTGTAAAACTTCCCAAAACATTCTCGCGACTCGGGCACGAAGGGCAGTCGTATCAGATTACACAATGGTATCCCAAACCGGCAGTGTATGATAATGCCGGCTGGCATCCTATGCCTTATTTAGACCAAGGCGAATTTTATTCTGAATACGGCTCGTTCGATGTGAAAATCACCGTGCCGAAAAATTATGTGGTAGGGGCTACCGGTAATTTACAAAATGAGGAAGAAAAGCAATGGCTCAACGAGAAAGCCGAAGCTACTGCACAGTTGAATACCATGCAGTTGAAACAGAAGAAAAATATTGCTTCAGACACCATTACTAAAACATTACATTATAAGATTAACAACGTGCATGACTTTGCCTGGTTTGCCGATAAAACCTATCATGTATTAAAAGGTGAAGCTGTGTTAGAGCGCAGTGGCAAAAAAGTGGAAACGTGGGTCATGTTTACTCATGTAAATGCAGACTATTGGAAAGATGCAGTTACTTATGTGAATGAAGCCGTGCAAAATTATTCGCGTTGGGTGGGCGGTTATCCTTATGATGTTTGCACCGCAGTGCAAGGCGCTTTGAGTGCGGGAGGAGGCATGGAATATCCTACCATTACTATTGTCGGAGCTGTAGGAAATGCGCGGGCGCTCGAAACAGTTATAGTGCATGAAGTGGGGCACAACTGGTTTTACGGTATTCTGGGCAGTAATGAGCGCATGCACCCGTGGATGGATGAAGGCATCAACTCCTATTATGAGCAAAGGCATTTAATTGAAAAATATCCTACCGATTTGCTGATTGGTAAGGAAAAAGACAAAGGCATCAATCGTTTTTTGGGAGTGGAATCTTTCAGAACCGATGAGTTTATGAAAGTGCTGTATGCCTTTGTGGCAGGCTATCGTGCCGACCAGCCGTTGGGTTTGCCTTCGGAAGAATACACCTCTATGAACTATGGCGCGGTAGTGTATGGAAAAGGAGCTTGGGTAATGGAATATTTGCAAAATTATTTGGGCACAGAAACTTTCGACCGTGGCATGAATGAATATTTCAACCGTTGGAAATTCAAACACCCGCAACCGGAAGATTTGCAAACTGTTTTAGAAGAAGTTTCCGGAAAAAAATTAGATTGGTTTTTTTCTCCCATGCTCAACACTTCTCAAAATCCCCGATATAAAATTGCTTCGGTGAAAAAAGAAAATGAAAATGAAGTGCGGGTGCGCATCAAAAGCAAAGACAAAATAGCCTTTCCTGTTTCGTTAGGCACATGGAATACCAACGAAAGAAATACGCTTGTTTGGATGGATGGGTTTACCACCGATACCACTATTGTAATTGCAAAACCCGAAAAAGGCAATCGTTTCTGTTTAGATTGCGACCACAGTATTCCTACTGCAAAGCGTCAGGAATATTATAAGGGGAAAAAATTCAGACCAAAATTTTTTGCTGCATACGACCGACCCGAATACAACGAATTATTTTTTACACCTTTTGTAACATGGAACAACTATGATAAGACCATGCTCGGCATGGCATTTTACAACCATACTATTCCGAATAAAAAATTCACTTACGAATTGGTGCCTCAATATGCTTTCGGAACTAAAACAGCCGTAGGCATGGGACGTATGGGCTACACATTTTTCATTCCTGAGTCCAAATTGCACCATATAGATTTTTCAGTTTACGGAAGAAGGTTTGGCTATCAGTTGTTTCCCGAAGCAATGATGTATAACAAGTTTCAGCCTACACTAACTTTTGAAATTAATCCTAAACATGCCCGCAAACATATATATCGCGCCTTGGTGCTGCGCAGTGTAAATGTGTGGCAGGAAACCCGCATTTACGACAGGGCAGAAGAGCAGTTTAATAAAGAAACCGCATACTACTATGTGAATGAAGCAGCATTTTTTTGCGAAAACAGAAGGGCAATCAACCCGATTAGCTGGCAGGTTCATTTGCAACAAGGGCAGGAGTTTGTGAAGATGTTTGCCGAGGCTAATTTTTTCATCAACTACAATAAGAAAAATAAGGGCTTGGATATTCGCTTTTTTGCCGGAAGTTTTATTTGGGAAAATATTACCAATGGTGGTTTGCCCGACCCACGCTTTCGCATGAATTTTTCGAGTGGTTTCGGTATGTTTCAGAAAGATTATACATTCGATGAATTCTTTTTGGGCAGAGGCGAAACCGGAGGCAATTTTCTTGCCCAGCAAATTGCTCCCCGCGATGGAGGCTTCAAAACACTGATGAGTTTCGGACAAACTAATCGTTGGCTTTCTTCCCTGAATGTAACTACAAATATTCCCGGTCCTATACCTGTAAAACCATTCATTGGCATCGGCACTTATGGCGATGAAAACAGCGGTTTCAATTTTGCTTTTGAAATGGGTATTAGTGTGGTGTTGATGAAAAATGTGGCTGCGATTCACTTCCCTTTACTTTCGTTTATTCAGGCTGATATAGGTTTGGGCAAAGAAACCCGCCAGTGGAACATTGGTATGAAACGCGATGATGCTGATAATCTGAACAGAGGTGCTAAATACAAAAACCTCATCACCTTCGAACTGAATCTCCAAAACCTGAATCCATATAAAACGATGAAGCGGATGGAGTTTTTCTGATATTCCTGTTGCAAATAATTTTCTTTTTGAATGTAGAAGCCTTTCAATTGGAATATCAAATATAAAGGGATAAGCATCGGTTGAGACACCCGGTTTATATCAATCGAAATAACAAAAAACAATTAACCTATATGGGTCTATTTCAGGACAAGAAACTATTGTTAATTCAAACATTTTTATGAGTATGGCTCTTCGCTTATTTTTGGTCAACTTATATGAATCAGGAACTATTATATAAAGTAGCGCTTACTTTATTACCCGGAGTAGGAGACATTACTGCTAAAACTTTAGTGAGTTATTGCGGAAGTATTGCCGATGTATTCAGCGCATCAAAACTCAAACTCGAAAAAATACCGGGCATTGGTCCCATCTCTGCTGCCGAAATCATCAATAGAAAAGATGAAGTGTTGCAAGATGCCGAAGAAGAGTTGAAGTTTATTGAGAGGCATAAAGTGAAAGTATTGTTCTACACCGATAAGGACTACCCCCAACGACTGAAACATTGCTTCGATGCACCGATATTGCTTTATTATTTGGGAAATGCCGACTTGAATCATCAGCGTATCATTAGTATTGTAGGAACCAGAAAAGCCACGGAATACGGAAAATCTGTTTGTGAAAAATTAGTGGAAACATTACAGCCGTTTAACGCTTTAGTTGTGAGCGGACTTGCTTTCGGAATTGATGTTTTGGCGCACAAAAAATCGCTCGAATGTAAACTTCCCACTGTTGGTGTATTGGCTCACGGGTTGGATATTTTGTATCCTGCACAACATAAAAATATTGCAAGAGAAATGGTTTTTAACGGAGGATTACTCACTGACTTTCCATCCAAGACAAAATTTGTTCCGGGCAACTTTCCCAGTCGTAATCGAATAGTGGCGGGCATTTCAGAAGCCACCATTGTTATTGAAACTAAAATTAAGGGTGGCTCAGTAATTACTGCCGAAATAGCCGATTCCTATAACAGAGATGTTTTTGCCATTCCCGGAAATATTGATAAACCATATTCGCAGGGTTGTAATTATTTAATCAAAAGCAACAAAGCGGCTTTGCTTCACGATGTAACCGAATTGCCTTTTTTATTGGGGTGGACAGACAACTCGGTTAAAAAACCAAAGCAGACAGAACTGATGCTCCAACTTTCAGAAACAGAAAATATTATATACAAATTACTTTCTTTATCCGGTTCCATGCGTTTAGATGAAATTGTGATGCAACTGAATTTATCATCTTCGGTTATAGCAGCAGGGCTGCTCGATTTGGAATTTAAAGGGGCAGTAAGATCCTTGCCCGGTAAGGTTTTCGAGGCAGTATAGAAAAATAAAATTCGCGGGCTTTCAAATTCACTTTTTTATGTTTGTAATTTTTTTCTGAAATTATTTAAGCGTTTTCATGAATTTGTGCGAATTTTGTATTAATATTATACACATTATCATCAAACAATGAAAATCAATCATTTCAACGGCTATTCGGAAGAGCAAATCATCAACGGTTGCATTATGGGCGACCGTAAGATGCAGCGCTTGTTGTATGAGCGATTTGCTTCACAGATGTTTGCCGTTTGTTTGCGATACACTAAAGACCACCATGCCGCAGAAGATGTTTTACAAGACGGATTCGTTAAAATTTTCAGATATATCGGAAACTTCAGAAAACAAGGTTCTTTTGAAGGTTGGGTGAGAAGAATTTTTATAAATACTGCTATTGAGTATTTGCGAAAATCAGTTAACCTTTACCCAATGGTAACTGACGAAGGAAAAACTATTGATGTGGAAGACAATTTTGTTTTTGATGGCTTGGAGGTGGAAGACTTACTCGCCATTATTCAAACATTATCGCCCGGCTACCGCACCGTGTTTAACCTTTATGCCATAGAAGGCTATTCACACAAAGAAATAGCCGAAATGCTCAAAATTTCAGAAGGTACTTCAAAATCTCAATTAGCCCGCGCACGGCAGATATTGGTTGATAAAGTCGAATCTTCTGCCCGTGTTTTGAAGCAAGGCAATGCCGACCATTAATTTTTCATGCAACCTTTTTGAAGTATCTGCTATCTTAACGAAACAATTAACCAAGCTGCAGTGCATAGTCTAAGTGAAAAAGCGCAGTGCAGATGGCTCACCTAAAACCATACAATGGCTAAGGGAAACTTTAATGACCGAACACAGCATAAGCTGGATAAATATTTTCAAGAACAACTGCGAGACTTCAAGGCAGCTCCTCCGGCATTTGCTTGGGACAACCTAGAGCAGCAATTAGATTCCGAACGCGAGAAATCTAAATTCGACCATTGGTATTATGTTATTCTGGCATTGTTGGTTCCTTTTACTGCCGCAAATCTTTTGCTCAATTTCGACTTTGAAAATTATTCCAACAATTTCTTTGATAAAGCCAATCATAAAATTGCCGGACTAATTTGGGGCGAAAAAGCATATCCGGTCAACAACGAACTCATGGTGTTTCGATGGTCTGACGAATCTCAAAAAATTCACCCGCTATCTTACAACACCCCTTCGTTTATCAATGGATTACACAATTTCTATTCTACTCAAAACACTATCGGCTCAAACAACAAAATTCCCTTCCTTTCTTATACTCCTTTTCCCGTTGGAATTTCAAATTCAGAAAACAATAGCCCTGCTTTAAAAGAAAACAATGAAATTTCGCTGCTGCTGCAAACAGAACAAAAATTTGTTTCGGGCGAAATTAATTTAGATGAATTTACAGCCCTGAAAAAACACCGAGAGCATTTTGAGAATTATGCAGATAAACAACTTCAATCTATTAAAGGATTTTATGCAGGAGCGGGTGGGGCAGTTCACTTAAACAGATACTTGCTTCGAAAAAATGCCCTGAGTTCTCAGATAGGGCGCGAAATCAATTATAAGCAAAGCTTTGCCCATTCATTTTCTGTATCTGGCGGTTATAATTTCTCCACCCATTTTGGTATTCAAACAGAGTTTTCGCTGTTGCTTATCAATCAAACTTATTCCGACCACAGCTACAAAAAATTGCCCATTGATGCCAATATGCAATTTACTTTTTTGCAAATTCCGGTATTGGCAAAATATAAATGGGCAAGAGTATCGGGTGTTACTCAAAAGCCTGTTTCAATTAATGTATTTGCAGGTCCGGTTTATAGCCGTTTGTTACAATCTGATTACACTATTAATGGCGAACCACTCTCAGATAAAGACCAACTGATTCCGGCAAATGAATTGGGCTTAATGGCAGGTATTGAATATGATTTGTTTTTCTCTAACAATATGTTTCTGACTGTAGGAGCCAGAGGCAGTATTACTTCTGATGCTAAATCATTTCCTTACTTCGGAAATTATAACATTAATACCCTCAACATGATGTTGGGAGCACATGCCACTTTGAATTTTCAGTTGCCTAAGAAAAAATAACTGCTATTCATTCGTTTCAATGCTTCCCATTCAGCGAAGCCATTCTTCTTTCTAATTCGCGCAAACGCTTTTCCATTTCGGGCAGGTTGCGATATATAACTCTCGATTTCAGGCTTTTATGATATTCGAAAAACGGAGTATCGTTCCAGGCTTTGTTGGCTTCTTTGATGGTTTTGTTCACACCTGCCTGCGCACCAAAGCGAGAACCATCGGCAATGGTGATGTGCCCCACAAAGCCTACCTGTCCGGCAACCACGCAGTTTTTTCCGATTTTGGTGCTGCCCGAAATTCCGGTTTGCGCAGCTATCACGGTGTTTTCACCAATTTCTACATTGTGCGCCACCATAATGAGGTTGTCTAATTTCACGCCTTTTCTGATAATGGTGCTGCCCATAGTGGCGCGGTCAATGGTGGTGTTGGAGCCTATTTCTACATGGTCTTCAATTAAAACATTTCCCAACTGCGGAATTTTATTGTAGGAGCCGTCTTCCTGTGGGGCAAATCCAAATCCATCGCTGCCGATTACCGCACCGGAATGTATCATGCAGTTTTTCCCGATAACACAATCGTGATAAATATTTACTCCTGAAAAAATAATGGTGTTGTCGCCAATGCTTACATTTTCGCCAATAAAAACATTGGGCATAATTTTCACATGGTTGCCGATTACTGCCCGTTCGGAGATATAAGAAAATGCGCCCACAAAAACATTTGCACCTAACTGAGCCGAAACACCAACCGATGCTTTATCATCAATGCCCGATTTATCGAAGCGGCTGCTCATAAACATTTCAAGAATTTTTGTAAATGCGTGGTAAGCATCTTTCACCAAAATCAACGTGGCATTAATATCATCGGTATAATTGAATTGCTCATTGACAATGAGTATGCCTGCTCTCGAAGCAGAGGCAAATTGTTCATATTTAGGATGTGCAATAAAACTTACAGAGTCTTCATCGGCTTCTTCAATTTTGGCGGGTTTGCTCACCACAATGTCGGGATTGCCGACTATAGAGCCTTCTAAAATTTCGCTGAGTTTTCGGGCAGATATTTTCATTTATAAAATGATTTCTTTCGGGTAACACAAAAAATATTTCACTACGGGCGATGAAAGCACATTGATATTCATTTGGTCAGACGCTTGAGCGATGTCCATGGTTGTTCCGTTTTTAAAAAGAATATTGATGTGGTCGGTTTTGAGATTGTATGCGCTGTTGCTGGTTTTGTCGGTAAACACAAAATATTTTGCTTCATCAGTATTGATTTGTAGTTTTTCAGAAGTTTGTGTCAAAAGCAAATCAATTTTTTCATAAGGAAAAATATGCTTACTCATTTCTATTTTGAAAAGTTTGCGGTTCACTAATCTTTTACACAATTCCGAAAGTGTTTTATCCTCATGTTGCATCCAGGTTTTCACTGCTGCAAACAAATCAAAATCGTCTAATCGGGCAAAATGTTCCAACGGCTCAGGCGAATTCATAAAAGCATCTTTACCTATTTCTTTTTCCAGAAAATAGGATAGGGAAGGAGTAGCCTGTAAAGCTATGTTTTTCGATGCCAGTTCTTTGGCGCGTTTCAAAATATTGATGAGCATGTATTCGGCACTCAACACCGTTTTGTGCAAATACACTTGCCAATACATAAACCTGCGCGATACCAAAAATTTTTCTACCGAATAAATACCTTTTTCTTCCACTACCAACTCATCGTTTTTTACATTCAACATATTAATCAGCCGGTCGGAACCTACTGCTCCTTCATGCACTCCGGTGAAAAGACTATCGCGCTTCAGATAATCGAGCCGGTCTACATCCAATTGGCTGGAGATGAGTTGATGCAGAAATTTTTTGTGATAACGGTCGTTGAAAATTTCAATGGCAAGGGTAAGTTTTCCTTCATACTGCTCATTAAATTTTTTCATGAAACAGGCAGATAAAAATTCGTGGCTCACTCCTTTAATCAAAACTTTTTCAAGCGTATGCGAGTATGGTCCGTGTCCAATATCGTGCATTAAAATTCCGATAGATACTGCTTCCGCTTCTTCGGCAGAAATTTCGATGCCTTTGGAACGAAGCACTTCTATTGCCTGCCCCATTAAATGCAAAGCGCCTAAGGTATGCTGAAAACGATTGTGCAAAGCCCCCGGATACACATAATAAGTTAAACCCAACTGAGTAATGCGCCTAAGTCTTTGGAAATAAGGGTGTTCCACCAATTGAAAAATCAACCCATCGGGTATGGAAATGAAACCATACACAGGGTCGTTGAGGATTTTCTTCTTATAGGCGCTTTGTTCCAATGAAACAGTATTATTTTCGGTGCGCTAAGTTAATTTTTATTGCCTGAAACTCTCAATATAATAATGATATGGTTTCTGATATTTTGCACAGCTAAAATCAATTTCATCTTTATATATATATATTGCTATAAGTTGTTTTATTCTTAAAAAATCAATTAAAAATCAATTAAAAATCAATTGATTTCAATTGTTTTCTGTTATTTTCAAATTTCTAAAATCTTTTTTTCTACTAAACTTAAACCATTATGAAACCCATTACTGCCCTATGCTGCATCATGTTGATGCTTATATTTAAAGTCCAAGCCCAAACCCCCGAAAAAATCAATTATCAATCTGTGCTTCGCGACAATGTGGGCGAGCCTATGCCCAATTATTCGTTCAATCTTCGGGCAAGTTTGTTAGAAGGC
>CAZFFP010000100.1:0-10052 GCA_964518215.1 uncultured Chitinophagaceae bacterium | reverse complement strand
TACTGTGGATTCTCTTTTCCGCTTATTTTTTTTCCCATTGTTCGGATAGTTGTGGAACGCACCAAAAGAACTTGAAAGATTAAAATTTGTTTTGCAAATCTATTTTATCATAGAACAGTTATATTTAAATCGACAAACACATATACGATACGATTCTTTTTTCGCGAGCATATTAAACAGGAAAATTGAAAAGGATCTTTGGAAGTTTATCGTCCCAAACAATATTTCATTTTTAACTTGGAACTATGATTTTCAAATAGAAAAATCACTTTATGAAGAATTTAAAATAGATAACTTTCACGAACATTTTTTCCTATTCCCAAATAAAAGACATTTAGATGCTTCAAAATATATTGACCCCTCCAAATTGAATATCATAAAACTTAATGGAACTTCTGGAATGATGATAAATGGTATAGAATTAATTGAGTTTTACAATATGACCGAAAATATTTTAAACCAACTATTAAAGGAGATTTTAACTGACAGGTATATTAATAATAATAGAAATTATAAATCAATGATTGACTTTGCATGGGAGGAAGACAATGAATACACAAAAGCAAGTAGAAAGTTAGCACTTCAAGTCGCAGAACGAACGGATTATTTAATAGTAATAGGATATTCCTTCCCTTATTTCAATAGAGAAATTGATACCGCGCTTATTGAAACAATGCAAAAAAGCAATAAACTTAAAAGCATTTATTTGCAGGTTGGAGGAAATGCTGAATCAGTTAAAACCAGATTGAAATCTATTGACAGAAACCTAGAAAACAAAATAAAAATTGTTTCAGATACAGAACAATTTTATTTGCCTGATGAGTTAGAATTCGATTATTTGCCATCTTTTGTTCCACCTAAAATATATTCACGGAAAAGAGATTACTAATTACTCCTTCAGCTCGCATCTTGCGAGTGTTTGTTTATTCAGCCTCCGGCTGCAAAATAAAAAATTCCCATGCTGATGCGTGTTATGATTTGGCGAAGAAAATAAGCGGAGAATTTGGGTTGGAGGTGAAATAATTATTTGTTTTTAACTTAGTTACAACTGAACACATTAATGGCAGTATATAACTCAGCCACCATTGCCCAAACCACCTGACATGGAAAACCTTTCGCAACTCATCATCTACCAAACCGAAGACGGGCTAACCAAACTTGAAGTGCGCTTGCAGAACGAAACCGTTTGGCTCACCCAAAAGCTGATGGCAGAACTTTTTCAGACCACTGTTCCCAATATTAACATGCACCTTAAAAATATTTTTGAGGAAGGAGAATTGAATGAAATGGCAACTATTAAGGATTTCTTAATAGTTCAAATGGAAGGAGACAGAGAAGTAAAAAGAAAGCAACAATTTTATAATCTTGATGCCATTATTTCCGTAGGCTATCGCATCAAAAGCCATGTGGCTACCAAGTTCAGGCAGTGGGCTACGCAGCGCATTCGAGAGTATATTGTAAAAGGGTTTGTGTTGGATGATGAGCGACTTAAAAACCCTGATTTGCCCTTTGATTACTTTGATGAACTCCTCAGGCGCATTCAGGATATACGCACTTCCGAACGCAGATTTTATCAAAAGATTACCGATATATACGCCACGAGTGTGGATTATGACCCCACCACCGAAATCAGCATCAACTTTTTCAAAACCGTTCAAAACAAAATGCACTGGGCAATTACCGGCAAAACGGCTGCTGAAATTATTTCAGATAGAGCCGACAGCAATAAACCCAACATGGGTTTAACCAATTGGCGGGGAACAAAAGTCAGAAAAGAAGATGTGGGTATAGCCAAAAATTACCTCAACGAAAACGAGTTGAGCGCATTAAACAATTTGGTGGAGCAATACCTTGTTTTTGCCGAGGGTCAGGCTATGCGCAAAATACCGATGCACATGAACGATTGGATAAAAAAACTGGATGCTTTTTTGCAACTCAACGACCGAAATATTTTGCAACATGCAGGCAACATTTCGCATGAATTGGCATTGGAAAAAGCGCACCACGAATATGAAAACTTTCACCTGAAAAGAATTAAAAATTCAGACACAGCCTTGAATGATTTTGATAATGCCATCCAACAGATTGAAACGCCTCAAAACAAAGGAAAATCGAAAAAAGGCAGTTAACCACGCAGCAATACAAATTCTCTTCGAGAAGCCGATGCTGGTTATGATTTAGCAAATAAACCAAGCGGGAGTTTAAGTTGAGGTTAGAATGATTTTTTTCTCCCGTCATTTTAACTCATTTTCGCACAAGAATTCATAAAGCTGTTTCAAGAATTAAAACTCTGTGGAAGCATTAATATTACTATGAAAAAAATTGTTTGTTTCGGTCCGGGACCTATGTTTAAAGGGGGCATTTCCAACTACAATACTTCTTTGGCAAAAGCGCTCGAAAAACAAGGTGCCGAAGTGCATATTGTTTCCTGGACACAACAGTATCCGGCTATTATTCCGCGCGATTATATAGACAGAAGCAGCAAGACCGATTTGTTAGACGGAACAAATATTAAAGTAACCTATATTACTAACTACAACAATCCTTTGAGTTGGCAGGAAACCTACCGGTTAATGCTCTCTTTGAAGCCCGATATTGTGGTTTTTCAATGGGCAATTGCATTGCAAGGCTTTCCGATGGGATACATTGCCAATAAACTCAAAAAACATAAAGAAATAGATGTGGTATTCGACTTACATGTGGTGAAACAAAAAGAAGCCAGTTCGTTGGATAACGCGTTTGTGAAATTCGGATTGAAACATGCCAAAACTTTTATTGCTCATTCGTATCAAACGGCAGACGAACTGAAACTGCTTTTTCCGCAAACAGCCTTCGAAGTGAACGAAACCGGCAAAAGACACGACACCAATAAAACCATCATTAAACTCTATCATCCGGTTTATGATATGTTTCAACCTAAACCCGATTTCGATAAAGAAAAAGTGAAACAGGAATTAGGTTTGAAAAAACATGTGTTTCTGTTTTTCGGATTTATCAGAAAATACAAAGGTTTACATCATGTAATTCCGGCTTTTGCAGAATTGTGCCAACGAAGAGAAGATGTTTCGTTGCTCATTGCGGGAGAATCATTCTGGCAGACATTAGACCAAAGCAAATGGAGTACCCGCATTAAAAACACATTGTTCGGGGTGGCACAGAAAATTTTCAGAAAAAACACAGAAAACGAACAGGACTATAATCCGCTTGAATTGATTGAACAATTGGGAATAAAAGACCGTGTGGTGGTATTCAACGAATTTATTCCTAACGAGGATGTACAGAAATATTTTCAGGTTGCTGATTGTCTGGTTAACTATTATCTAACGGCAACACCTTCGGGAGTAGAATCCATTGCCTACAATTTTCACACACCTATATTGGCTACCAAAGTGGGGCACTTTCCCGAAACGGTAATTCCGGGCTTTAACGGCTATTTAGCCGAACCCGAAGACATTCAGAGTATGGCTGATACAATGGAGCATTTTCTGCAAAATCCTATTGACAGAAAAAATGTAGCGGAAGTAGCATCGAAACTCAGTTGGGAAAATTATGCGAATGCCGTGATGAAATAAATACCGAATTCGTACCAACTAAAAAGCCTTGCGAATAATCACAAGGCTTTTTTTAATTTCTGAGTGCCCAAAGCGGGAATCGAATTTTTCCCCCATTAAAACAATATCTATGTCAGGCAATTACAACGTCTCACTTGTCTCTTTGTAATTTGGTTATGTCTCGTTTTAGTTGTTCAATTTCTTTTTCTTGGGCATCTACTCGGTTAAATAATCTGATAACCATATCTTTCAAATCCAAACCATAAACCGCTTCAGGGTTTGATACTATACTTTCGGTATTCCGTGAATGACTCTCAACAAAAGACATTACCTGTTGCAATGTCTCCAATTTTACTTTACCCTTCTTTTCAATTGTTTTTATGGTTCCATCTGAAACACCAGCCTTTTCAGCAAATTGTTTCTGAGTTAAGTCTATTTTTTTTCTAAATAGTAAAATTTTTTCTGCCTGATTTTCAGTTACTTGTATCGCCATTGAGCATATTATTTGCTTTTTAGGAAAATATTTTCCTACTTTTGATGTTATAATCACCTCGCATGAGGTTACAATCATGCCAATGAAGTAAACATCATATTAAAACTGATAAAGTTAGCAAACAAATGACTGTAAGCGCAAATACAAACGGCATACCCACATTAAAATACCGTATAAAATCGCTTCTTGCCGATATGCCCGAATACATGAGAGTGAAAGCGCGGAAAGAAATATGTAATGAGCTGGGCATTAGCGATGCCACTTTCAGCCGTAGAATAAACGCTCTCACTACCGACACGCTCGACTTCCCCGGGTTGCACTTGATTGTAGTAGCTCACAAGTTGGGTGTGCCGGTTATTGATTTGGTTAATGATTCTTTACTCAACAAAATATAGCCATGAAAACCTACACCCTCCAACAATTCTATTTAGAAGCCAAACTGCTCATAGAGAAATACGGCTTTAAGTATGATGTTACCCACAGCAATCTTGAAGTAAGTTTTGAAATTGAAGAAATAGAATCAATTCCTTGCTTGCAGTGCAACATAATACTTCGCACAAACAAAAAAAGAGATTATAGTCTGTTTGTGTATAATCAGCCAACACCACAAGCGGCACTGGCAGAATTAGAAAACACACTTCAGGAAAAAACCGGAAGAGGTAGCCAAATAAATTCTGTAGCCACCGAAATTTTAGAAGCATGACCACCCGCGAACAACTGCTTTCACGCGCAACCATACTACACGCCAAAATTGGCGAGTGTGCGCAAATGAGTAAGGAGCTATATGTAGATGCTTGCAATTCTGATTTGAACCGTGCCAGCCGCGAAACCACCAAGCATCACGCCTTAGCCCTTCAGCAAGAACTGAACGAAAGCATTGATGCAGCCAAACGCTTTGTTCGCAATCTTCCCAAACCAAATCCCGAAGCCAATGAACAACCTAACAATGGATAACGAAGTGCTCAAAACAGTGTATCAAACACTACTCGAAAAGCGCGACAATATCATTCGCGTGTATAGCTGCATGAGCCGCCAACATGCCGAATGCACTTTCTCTGTTAAATGGCAGGAATGGGTAAGCGAAGAAGTTCGAAAAATAGAACGTGCGCTCGATGCCATTGAACAAGAAGTAAGCCCCGAATCATTTGAATTTCTTAAACACAAATAAAAACGCACTCCCATGAACATCAACAAATTCGCCCTCAAAATTGCCGAACTCGAAGCCGGTAAGAAGGAAGTTAATATCGCCCAAATAAAAGAGATATTGAAATGTATAGACACCGCCACTCATGGCTATTTCTACAAGATGATTCGTTCACTAAAAGACTGATATGCTCAAAGAAACCCTTGCATCGGCAATACGAATGGGGGGCTATGCTCTGGAGCATGGCAAAAGAAAACTTTCGCCCGAACAATTGGTCGAAGCAAGGGCAGCACACAAAGAGTTGAAGCAATGGTATCGGTTTTGGCAAAAAAATTTAACCGATGAAAGCATAAAGAAATTTCTGAAAATACACGGCTCCAAAGTCCTGATGATTATCCCGGCCAATGCAGCCGGAAAAACTTTGAAAATGAAACTGTTTGAAGATAACCCGCCCACCATAAGTTGAGAAACGATGCAGAGCCTTAAGTGTTGCGCCACACTTGCGCCCAAGGTGTTGACATCAGGGAAAGACCGAGGGCTATTCAAAAGAGAATAGTTACGGGAATCAGAACACTAAACGGGCAACGCATCTGACAGCTGGGAAAGACCGGCACTTTTATAATCAAAACTTTTGCGAATGAAATCAGCCATCAGCCATCAGCCATCAGAAATTCCCAAGCACTACTACACCATTCCGGGCATTTCCACCACGCCCCAGGGAGTGGTGGCTTCGGTGTTGAGCGCCTACCGTTCGGCTACACGCCCGAGCGAAAAAATTGAATGCGTGCATGTTGCCGCTTTTTTGCTCAACAAAAATTTCGGAATGAATCCTTATGAAATTTCTGAAACGATTTGCAAAGCATCTTCAGCAAAAAAGCTATCCTACCAAGGCATTCGTTACGCCCTTCTCAACATCAAAAACCGAATTCAATTAGAACAAACAATAAGAGAAAAAATACAAGCCATCGAGTGTGGCATTAAAGAAGCTGGCAGTAGTAAGTCCATGGCAAATGGGTTGCGCTGTCATCTTGGTTGATTCAGCCCGTGCGTGTCTGGTTCGCGCACGGGTGTTTTTTTAAAAATTGAACCAGTCAACCAAAACCAGTTATGAGCAATTTATTACAACTTTCTATTTCTACTTACAAAGGCGTTAAAGACAACACGGGCTACATTACCACCATTAGCAAAGCCCTTGGCTCTATAAAAAAAGACCCGGCATTCCGTGAAGCTATAGTTCATTTGCGCTCGCTGCCTACTAAAAAAGCGGCTGATGCTTTCAAAAAAAATCTTCCGGCAGTTACATGGTGCGGCACTTTCGAAAAGCGAAAAGCCGATAAATTAATTGAATACTCCAACCTTATTTGTCTCGACTTCGACAAACTTCCCGCTGCTGCCGAAACTAAAAACTACATAGTAGAAGCCGGGCCCGAATTTTTGTTGGCGCTTTTCATTTCGCCATCGGGCAACGGCTTGAAAGCCGTGTGTGTGGTAGATGGCGGAGCCGATCAACACTTGAATAATTTTCTGGCATTGGCACATTTTTTCAAATCGGTTTTCAATCTCGAAGTGGATCCTTCGGGCAAAGATGTAAGTCGTTTGTGCTTTTTGAGTTTCGATGAAAATATTTTTGTAAACACCAAAGCCGTTGCGCTTCAAAAACTTGACGCACCTAAACCGGTGCCACCGCAACCCGACACAAAAAAAACATCTTCAGCTCCGCCACAAACGGAGGTGGTGCCAGGTAGAAACTTCCAAACCGAATTAGAAAAATTAGTGGAGTTCACCAATCAAAAAAACTCTTACGTAGATGGCAACCGAAACAACTACATACATCATTTTGCCTGCAATGCCAACCGTAGAGGCATTCCAATGGGCGACACTCATCAGTTTATTGAAGACACGTTCGACATTGCTCACGAAGAAAAAAATCAAACACTGCTTACCGTTAAAAGCGCCTATCATAACAATCTCCACGAACACGGCAAATACGCCCCCGGTTACAAGCGAAATAACAAAACCCAAGCCACCACCAACGCCATTAATAAACAACAAGCCGAATATGACGAATCGGTGAAGTTTTGGTATGAAGTTGAAAATGATGATAAAAAAGGCGAAACCAAAATAGATTATAAATTCTCTTATCGCCAGTGCATTATTTTTCTGAGCAACAATGGTTTTTTCCGGTATAGCAATGATGAAAAAACTTTCGAATTGGTGAAGGTAGAAGGCTACCTCATAGACTTTGTTACCGAAACACAAATTCGCGACTTCATTTTTAAATACTTAGACACCAAAGAAGAATTAGAGCAGGTGGAAGAAATGCTTTTACGTGCAGTGAACCGCTACCTGAGTAGTTCCATTTTCGAACGTTTGCCATACATACAACAATAGACACTATGATTCAATTTCAGTCTGACACACACGAAAGCGCTTTTATTTACTTCCAAAATCGCTATGCAGAAATTACCAAGGACGATATAAAATTTCGCCCCTATAGCGATTTAAAAAACTACGTTTGGAAATCGAACATTATACCTATTGATTTCGATTTCAAGGAGAATGATGAGCAAAGCGAATTTGAAATTTTCCTGAAGTATGCCATTAACAAAACCGAACATTTAGATGAAGATGTAAACAAACTGAAATACCATTCGGTGGTAACCAGTAACGGCTATCTCATTCACGGCTTTAAAGACCCTTCCCTTGTAAAAGCTGTTGTGGCTGTTGACAAACGCATCAGCTACACGGGCGACCCGAATGGTCGCTCCGGCAAATCGCTCAACAGCAAAGCGCTATCGAAACTCATTAAAACGGTGATGATAGACGGTCCGAATTTTAAGTTCGACAAAGATTTCAATTTTGCCAGGGTGCAATTAGATACCCGGCTCATCAATTTCAACGATGTGAAGCCTCAGTTCGATTTCAACGCACTGTTTTCGCTCATCACCGAAGATTTTGTTTTCTCCAAAAAGCGCATGGATGAAATAAGCATTCCGTTTCAGAAATCGCCAAAATTTTACATATCCACCAACTTCACTTTGCGGGGTGATGGTGACAGCTCCAGAGGCAGACAGCAAGTAATTGAGTTTGGCGATTATTTCAATGCCGAATACACGCCAATAGATATGTTCAAACATCGCCTTTTCGATGATTGGGATGATGTCGAATGGCGCAGATTCTACCGCTACATGATAGGCTGCTTGCAATATTTTTTAAAGCATGGTTTGATTGCTTTTCCTTTGGAAAACTACGAGGTAAGAAAACTCACTGCATCGCCTTTCGGTCAAGATTTTTACGATTACATCACCGAAGAATTGAAGCCGCAACCAAACATCAATTACAACAAAGACGAACTCATTCAAACGTTCCGCGAAAAGCATCCGCAATGGAAAGACAAGCCCGAAAAAAACTCGTTCACCAAATGGCTCAATGCTTTTGCAACCATGAACGAATGGGTAATAAATCCACACAAAGAGGGCGGCAGATGGAAGAGCAATGGTATCGATTATTTGGTGTTTGTAGAAAAGAAAAACGCCAAAACATTTACCGAGCAAAAAAGCAGCAGCCCACACGCACAACAATCATTACTCACCGATAAACCCGATTTCTAACATGGCACAAATTGACTGTTACACCAACTGGATTTCAGATTGCGGCACCAAGCGATATACCATTATCGGAGTGAATCTCAACTGGGAAGAAAAACCCTTTCCAAAAACCATTATGAGCTACAGCGTAATGAATTTTGAAACGGGAAAAACATTTGAAGTTGAGCCCCAACAATTCATTCACTGGATAGACAAAGGAACGGTAGTTTTTGTGAGTAAATGTGAGCGGAGGGGCTAACAGTCGCATTGGCGAAGGGCGAACGCAGAGAGCGTTTCTCCAATGCTTTGTTAGCGGTTCGGTGGCTTTAAATTGTAGTTCTTTGAATAATTTTTATTGGGCGTTCGGGCGGGCTTTCCGCTCCAATGTCTTGCAGACGATTTCCGCTGCAATCCCTAACGCTTATCAAACTTTTTATTTGGGCTTTTTGTATATTTATTGCAAAATACTTCTCCTCCAATGGCAATCGTATTAACTTTTGATGACCAACTGATAGAAATTGTGAAAGAAATTGAAAAACTTTCAGACAGGCAAAAACATTTATTGCTCTTAAAGCTCAAAAGGCAGCAGCTTTTTCAAATAGCTCGTAAACTCGACAAGTCTGTAAAGAAAAATAAACTTACAGATGATGATATTGCCCAACAAGTTGCCAAAAACCGAAAACAGTGGAAAAAGACATAGTTGTTTTCGATACCAATGTTTGGCTTTCGGCTATGTTAAAAAGCAAAACTTCTAAAATGGTGTTGCTTTCTTCTTATCACAACGTGGTTATTTACACTTGTCCCGAGCTTACCGATGAAATTTTCAGAAACCTAACACAAGACCCATTCTTCGCCCGTTATATTCCCGAACCCCAACCTCACATTGAACTTTTCAGAGCCATTACTCTTAACCAAAACATAGACCAGAGATTTGACCGAGCAGCCGATATTAAAGACAATTTTCTCTTTGATTTAGCTTACACCTTTTAAATCTTATTTTTTGGTTTCGGGAGAAAAAGCCCTCTTAAACATGAAAAGGGTTAACAATATTCATATTATTTCGCCCAAACAGTATTTTTCAATGTTTGAAATGAATTGGTGATTTTTCCCCCCATTCCAAATCTTTTACTACTTTTGCCCTTGACTGATACTCATACATAGTTCTTTAGGGCAAATTTTCCAAGAACAGTTTTTTTGAAGAGCAACCCTAAGGATGGTGAAGAGCGGTAACGCCTTCCGGCTTCTACGCCCTGCGTATGAGTGTCAGTCACATCCTT
>CAZFFP010000099.1:0-10475 GCA_964518215.1 uncultured Chitinophagaceae bacterium | reverse complement strand
ACTGTGGATTCTCTTTTCCGCTTATTTTTTTTCCCATTGTTCGGATAGTTGTGATTTTACATAAAATAACTCACTGTCTGTTATTTTTGTCGCATATTCATGTAAAATACACTTATGAGCGCTATACATATACTCTGGGCTGACGATGAAATTGATTTGCTGAAACCTCAAATTTTGTTTCTCGAAGAAAAAGGCTACAAAGTGCAGCCCGTTACCAATGGGCACGATGCCGTTAAAGCCTGCAAAGAAACTCAATTCGATGTGGTATTTTTAGACGAATCCATGCCGGGGCTTTCGGGTTTGCAGGCTTTGATGGAAATAAAATCTATTGACAGCAATCTTCCCATTGTAATGATTACCAAAAATGAAGAAGAAGATATTATGGAAGAGGCTATCGGTTCGCAGATAACCGATTATCTCATAAAACCCGTAAAGCCCAATCAAATTCTTTTAACGCTGAAAAAAATTATAGACAATAAACGCCTGGTGAGCGCCAAAACCACTTCAGATTATCAGAAAGAATTTCAGAAAATATTTGCCAATATTCAGGACAGCGCTTCTTACAAAGATTGGGTGGAAGTGTATAAAACATTGGTGCGCTGGGAACTCGATTTGCAAAAATCCGACACGGGCGAAATGTTCAGCGTGTTTCAAATGCAGAAGCAGGAAGCCAACACTGAGTTTTTCAAATTTATCAGCAGAAACTATATTCATTGGTTACAAAAACCTGCCGATGATGCGCCCGTGCTTTCGCACAATCTGTTAGCCAAAAAAGTATTTCCAAAGGTAAATAAAGACACGCCTACTTTCCTCATCGTTATTGACAATCTGCGCTTAGACCAGTGGAAGGTAATTCAGCCTATGGTGAACGAAAATTTCAGAATGGTAGAAGAAGATGCGTTTTACAGCATTCTTCCTACTGCCACTCAATATAGCCGCAATGCCATTTTTGCAGGCATGATGCCTTCTGAAATTGAAAAGAAATTTCCCGATAAATGGAAAAACGATGATGACGAAGAAGGGAAAAATATGTTTGAAGAAGATTTTTTGAAAGCGCATCTTAAAAAAACTTTTCGCGATGATATTAAATGCGAATACATCAAAATTACCAACCACCACAATGGCAAACTGCTCGAAGACAATGTGCTCAACTACATGAATAACGATTTGGTAGTGGTGGTTTATAATTTTGTAGATATGCTTTCGCACGCTCGCACCGAAATGGAAGTGCTGAAAGAACTTGCCAACGATGAAGCCGCTTATCGTTCGCTCACTTATTCGTGGTTTGAACATTCTCCGCTTCATAATGCGCTTAAAAAATTAGCCGATAAAAACGTGAATATTATTTTCACTACCGACCACGGCACCATTCGCGTAAAAACTCCGAGCAAAGTAGTGGCAGACCGCACCACCACCACCAATATTCGTTACAAAAACGGCAAAAACCTCAATTACGAAGGGCGCGATGTGTATGAAATACGCAAACCGCAGGATGCTTTTTTGCCTGCTCCAAACGTAAGCTCCGCATACATTTTCGCCAAGTCTGATATTTATTTGGTGTATCCGAACAATTACAATCACTACGTGAACTTTTTCCGCGACACGTTTCAGCACGGAGGCGTCTCGTTAGAAGAAATTATTGTGCCCATTGCCTTTTACACCAATAAGTAATGCAGCAGCTTTCTTTTAAATATTCTTTGGAAGAAATAAATCTTGCAGCTCGGTGGCTTTTGGAACAAACCCAAGGCAAGTCGGTAATCGCGCTGCACGGGCAGATGGGAGCCGGAAAAACCACATTGGTGAAAGCCGTTGTTGAACTCTTGGGCAGCAATGACGCTGTTTCAAGTCCTACGTTTTCGATTGTAAACGAATATGCAGCAGGCAATTCGGGTTTGAAAATCTATCATGCCGACCTGTATCGCCTTACCGACATCGAAGAAGTTTTGAATATAGGTTTTGAAGATTATTTGAATGAAGACAATTGTATTATATTTATAGAGTGGGCGGAAATAGCAACGCCATTACTGCCCGAAAACACTATTCATGTTTATTTCGAAATCAATACTCCAGACCTGCGAACCATCTCTATAACCAGCCATTATGAGTGAAATAGAAAAACCCTTTTCAGGATATGCCCGGCAGTTCAGCATTTCTCCGCTCGAATCACCGGCAATGATAGCTAACCGAAATCATCAATTATATATTGGTATTCCGAAAGAACAATCGTTTCAGGAAAACCGAGTGCCACTCACTCCCGAAGCGGTAGATATTCTGGTCAATAACGGTCATCGGGTTATTATTGAAACCAAAGCGGGCGAAGGCGCTCACTTTAAAGACAAAGATTATTCAGAAGCAGGCGCTGAAATAGTTTATGACCCCAAGAAGATTTTTGAAGCGGAAGTAATACTGAAAGTGGCGCCTCCTTCAGAAGAAGAAATTGATTTGCTGAAAATGCACCAGATTTTAATTTCGCCCATTCACCTTCCTACGCTTAAAGACAACCTGCTTTCAAAACTGTTGCAGAAAAAAGTAACGGCTCTTGCTTTAGAATATATTAAAGACGAATCGGGCACATTTCCGTTTGTTCGCTCCATGAGCGAAATAGCCGGAAGCAGCGCCATTCAAATTGCCGGTGAATTACTGAGCACCGCCAAAAACGGACAAGGGCTTTTGTTGGGCGGCATATCGGGCGTTCCGCCTGCCAATGTGGTGATACTGGGTGCCGGAGTGGTGGGCGAATTTGCTACACGAGCCGCTTTGGGGTTGGGCGCTTCGGTAAAAATATTCGACAATAATATTTACAAACTCATGCGCCTGCAAAATAATGTGGGTGTAAGGGTTTTTACTTCTGCTTTTTATCCTGACACCCTGCAAAACGAACTCGAAAATGCCGATGTGGTAGTGGGCGCTATTCATTCCGAATCAGGCAGAACGCCTATTATGGTTACCGAAGAAATGGTTTCACTCATGAAACCCGGTGCCGTGATTATTGATGTGAGCATTGACCAGGGGGGCGTGTTTGAAACTTCCGAAATTACTTCGCACCAGAATCCTACGTTCAAAAAATACGATGTTATTCATTATTGCGTGCCCAATATTGCTTCGCGGGTGGCGCGCACAGCCTCTTATGCCATGAGTAATATTTTGAGTTCAAGACTCTTGAAATCGAGCGAGTTGGGGGGCATTGATAAACTGTTTTATTATGACCATGCCTCGCGCCACGGATTATACATTTATAAAGGCTGCCTCACCAATCGTCACATGAGCGAGCGCTTCAACATGAAATACACCAATGTGGATTTGTTGTTTCCGGGAAATATGTGAGAAGTGTAAAAGTGAATATATTTCTTGTCGATTCTTCAAAAGCAGTTTTAGATAACTTCCAACATTAAGTTAGCAGTTCACTTTTTTTAGATTTATTTCGCTTGTCCGCCCTTCCTTCTAATTACACTATTAAAACTATCGTATCATTTGCCTAAATAATGCCGGTAGCGGGTATTTGGATAGCCGTTTTCAAGATTGTATAAGCAAGATGTTTGGTATGTAATCTTTGGGGAGAGTTACATTCTTATCATCTGCCCTTTCAAAGAATAAGCAATTGCCAGCACATCTTTTCTTGATTGCTCATCAATATTATTCTTGTCAAGTGCGCCAAGTATATCGTCAATAACACTCATGTATTCTTCTTCACTGATATTCATGCCCCGATGCGCTGAGGGCATATCCTTTCCTGTGTATTGTTCGTTACCACCACTACCTGAAGCCAAAAAATTAATCAGATGCTGCCTTACTTCGGCAAAATGTTTCGGGTCGTCATTTAATGGGAGATACCGTGCTTTAACTACGGGATTCACCATGTGTGCAGCAATAATGTCATCTACAATAGTAGAGATTCCATTGGCTCCACCAAGACGCTCATAAAGAGATTTTGATTCCATTGTTTTAGTTTTTAGAATTTTTTTTAAAAAAGCCTTCGGGAGTTTGGCTAACTAAAATATTTGCAGTAGTTGAGTTCCAGTGGGGCGGATTCAATTAAAAGCAAGTTAATGCAAATTATATCAATAGTTTACTTTTATATCTGAATAAGAATTTTTTATTTTTTATAACCTTGTAACTTTATACCATTATGAGAGCTAACGAACGTTTAAGAATTTATCTGCAATGGTTTTTTTTAATAGTAGCATTGGCTACCATTGTCGTGATGTTTTATAATTACTATGCAAAACGTAATGCGGGCGAAATTCAAGGAGTTGTGCCGGGCACAAAATTAGAGCAGCGCACCGATTATTATCCCGATGGAAAAATCAGAGCGCAGGGATATGTGTCAAGCATTCAGAAAGAAGGCAAGTGGTTGTATTACGACCGCGAAGGCAATGTGGAATTAATCGAGACTTATGTTAACGGCAATGTTATTTCATCTGTAAAAGTCAATGAGAATAATCAAAAATAAATGCGTTTTTATTCAACTTGATGCAGATTAAATTGTTCTAATGCCGAACTTCGCAAAAAATTTTCTCTTTGAAACAAAATAGTTCTAAGGCGGTAGGCATTTGGTTGATGATTGGAGTGGTGATGGTATTTATACAAATCATTATTGGTGGCATTACAAGACTTACCGGCTCTGGCTTATCCATTACTAAATGGGAAATTGTTACAGGCACTTTGCCTCCGCTAAACGAGTCTTCATGGCAGCAGGAATTTGAACTTTACAGGCAATCGCCACAATATCAAATGATTAATAAAGGCATGAGCCTTTCAGAGTTTAAGTTTATTTATTTCTGGGAATATTTTCATCGTCTTTGGGCACGATTGATGGGTTTTGTGTTTGCCATTCCTTTTGTTTGGTTTTGGGCAAAAGGTTTTTTTTCATCTGAATTGAAGAAGCGGCTCATCATCATTTTTCTTTTGGCATCATTGGTGGCATCGTTCGGATGGATAATGGTAGCGAGTGGATTGGTGAGTCGCCCGTGGGTGAATGCATATAAACTCACACTCCATCTTTCTTTAGCCATTGTTCTTTATGCTTACTTATTGTGGACGGCTTTGCTCGAATTTTTTCCGTTGAAGAAAGTGCCAACCACATCCGCGATTTTAAAACTCGGACATTTTAGTTTGCTCATCTTATCTGTTCAACTGATTTTAGGCGGACTCATGAGCGGCATGAAAGCCGGTTTGTTTTTCCCCACCTTTCCCGATATGAATGGCGCATATATTCCTGCATCGCTATTCGAAATTTCTAATTGGACTATGGAGGCATTTACACATTATGATTCGCAGATTTTTGCTGTTACTGCTGTGCAATTTTTTCACCGCATGACTGCCTATTTTTTGGTAGTGGTGGTTTTATGGTTTTATTTCAAACTTTTAAAAACGGATGTGCATGCCATCAAACATTTGCTTCCTGTAGCTTTATTAGCTCAGGTTTTATTGGGAATTATTACGGTGATGCTTTGTCAGGGGCAAATTCCGGTGCTTTGGGGCGTGCTGCATCAGGCAGGAGCCATTGTATTGCTGACTGTTTTGTTAAGCGTCATTTATTTTCTCTCATTCAAAAAAAAACCGGCTCATTTCAATCAGTAAATTGTTTGAAAAATTAACGGCTGTAAATGGGTAAAGAAAGAATAGCATTTATTAATTTCTTTGCAAATTGCACCGAATTTTATTTGTACCATGCGTTTCATTTTTTTCTTTCTGTTTCTTACCATTGTTTTTTTTACTTCCAAGCAAAATACTGCTCATGCGAATAAGATTGATTCGTTGGAACAATTGTTGAAAAAATCTTCAGGAACAGAGAGAATTAAACTACTGAACGAGCTTTGCTACCGTTATCACGAATCTGATATTGTAAAATCTGTTTCCTACGGAAAAGAGGCGCTTGCATTGGTAGAAAAAACAGATGATGATCGTCTGAAAGCTAATGTGCTATTGAATTTGGGTATTTCTGAAGAATATCATGGCAACCATGATGCTGCCATGAAAAAGTTTATAAAGGCGTTAAAATTATTTGAACAATTTGGCGAACAAAAAAGTATCGCCCGAACCCTCAATAGTATTGGAACCATTTATTTTTATCAAAAAAATTATGAAAAAACAGTTGAGTTCTGGGAGCGGGCAATAAAAATAAAATATGAACTTAATGACCAACGCGATTTAGCCAATGGAATGAACAACTTAGCCGTAGCTTATGCCCGAATGGAGCGATATGACGAAGCGCTGGATTTATACGAAAAAGCTATTGTCATATACGAGCAATTAGGAGCGCAAAAAAATCGTGCTTATGCCATGAATAATGTGGGCATATTGTTACATAAAAAGAATAATGACCCTGCCGCGGCATTGCCCTATTATCAGGCGGCTATGCAGGTTTACGATAGTATTGGCAATCGTTTGGCTTGGATAGAAAGCGTAATGAACTCGGGCACGGCTTTGTATGATATGAAACGTTATGAAGAAGCTAAGGAAATGTTTGAGAAAAGTTATGAAGCAGCATTAGGAGCCGGTGCTGCCATGCATTTGCACCAATCTTATGCAGGCTTGTCGGAAGTGAATGAAGCCCTCAATAACCCCGCAGAGGCTTTGAAATATTATAAACTTGCCGTTGCTATTACAGATTCTATCCGCAACGAAAACGTAAGCAATCAGATTTTAGAATTGGAGAAAAAATATGAAACAGAAAAAAAAGAACAGCAGATAGCTATGCAGCAATTGGAGATTTCAAAAAGTAAATACAAACTCTATGTATTGGCATCTGCTTCTGCACTATTACTCATGCTGGCGTTTTCTTTTTCGTGGTTTTTCTATCAGCGTAAAAAAGCCAAAGAAATTATTGAACAAACCAAGTCGAACTTTTTCTCCAACATTGTTCATGAGTTTCGTACTCCCGTAACGCTTATTACTGCACCGATAGAGCGCGTAATGGAACGCACCTCTGATGCTGAAACAAAGTCCACTTTACAATTGGCTCAACGCAATGCTGCTCAATTACTCAAATTAGTGAACCAATTGCTCGATGTTTCAAAAATTGAATCTGGCAAAATGGTAGTGAATAAAACCGCTTTCAATATCAATGATTTGCTTTATCAAATAATGGAAGTATTTGAGGCTACTGCTAAAGAAAAAAATATCGCTCTGCAATTCGATAATCGTTTGCAGCAAAACTGGCTGAAAGCCGATGCCGACATTATTGAAAAAATATTAGCCAATCTTTTATCCAACGCATTCAAGTTTACCGATGGCGGACAAATAAGGGTAGTAGCAGAGGAAAAAAACAGTGAACTGACTATACAAGTGAGCGATACAGGCAAAGGAATTGCTGCGAAAGATTTGCCGCATATATTCGACCGTTTTTATAAAAGCGAATCGGCAGATAATAAACAAGGAACGGGTATTGGTTTGGCTTTAGTGAAAGAATTGGCAGAACTGCATGGGGGTTTTGTTTTTGCCGAAAGCAGGGTAGGAGCAGGAACTGTTATTACTGTTCAATTACCCGTTGAAACAGCAACTCCCTTAGCAGCTACAATCAATGATGCTTCTGAAAATCATGAATTTGCCGCTGACAAAAAACTCATTCTTATTGCAGAAGATAATACCGACATGTCTGTTTTTATCCAAAGTATTTTACAACAGGAAGGGTTTGAAACGATTTGTGCTGCCGATGGAAATACTGCATTAAAACTCGCTTTGGAAAACGTTCCCGATTTCATCATCACCGATGTGATGATGCCCGAAATGGATGGCTTGCAATTAACTCAAAAGCTGAAAGAAAATATTGCTACTAATCATATTCCTATTATCATGCTTACGGCAAAGGCTTCGCCCGAAAGCAGAGTGGAAGGCTTGGAGCATGGCACGGATATTTATCTTTCCAAACCTTTTCATGCTAAAGAATTGCTGCTGAATATTCGCAACTTAATTTTGTTGCGCGAGAAACTTCAGGAACGTTTCAGTATTCCTTCAGAAACGAAAGAAACAGCATTAAATGAGCCTGTTTCGATATTAAAAACAGAAGATGTATTTCTGAAAAAACTCATTCAGAAAATTAATGAGCAGTTATCTAATGAACACTTCGGAGTAGAAGAATTGAGCTCTGCCATATATTTGAGCCGCACACAAATGCACCGCAAAGTGAAAGCATTAACCGGACATTCTGTTTCAAGATTTATAAGAATGGTTCGTTTGGAAAAAGCACGCGAACTGTTGCTTGTTCATGCGGGCAATGTTACCGAAGTGGCATATCAAACCGGGTTCAGCAGTCAATCGTATTTTTCCAAATGCTTTGCAGAACATTTTGGGTATTCACCAAAAGAAGTAGGGTAGAGTCAGTTGCTTAAATAAGCTGAAAGTGAAGCGCGAAAGAACGCTTTTGGGTTTCCACGTAACTCTAAGTGAGTTTTGAAACATAGTGAAATATCAATTTCAGGCGGTAAAAATAAAAATAAGCATACCGGCTACCAGCGTGCCATCCAATAAGAACGTATAGTGGAATTCTGCGCTTTTCTTATTGGTAACGATTATTAAAACAAAGGTTAAAACATACCATATCGCTATTCCGATGATGATTGCAACACTAAAGTTTTCAAATAAATAAAATAATGGAAGCATGGAAAACAACAGCGCTAAAAATGAGAGTATAATGGTTGTTTGCACGCCTGCAATCATAGGCAGTGTAGGAAATCTGAGATTGCTTTTGTCAAATTGCAAATCCCGAATATCGAAAGGTAAGGTGATGGCAGTAACAAATAAAAAACGGTTGAGAAACAGCGCAGCAATTTGAAAGGAATCGGTGAAGCCAGATTCCATCAAAGGCAAAATTACGCTTACAGTTGCCCAAACGAATCCCACAAAAACCGGCTTCATTAAGCCTATATCGCGCAATCGAAATTTGTTGGTAAAGGGTAGCGGGAGCGCATAAAAAATAGTAATCAGCCCCACCGCAGTCAATAGTAAAATTGATTTCAGCGAAAAATACAGCACACTTACAGAAGCTATGATGGCCGATAGCAGCATTGCAGCCATCAACAGTTTTTTATTGCTTTTCATAAAGCCATGCATCCCGGAAAGGCTGTCGCTTTCAGAAGGAGGAATGGTTAACAAACGGTGAAGGTTGTAAATGAAAAAAGTGGACGCGAAACACATCACTTCTACCGACATTATATGCCCTTCAACCCCTGCAAGGAACAGTGTCTGCCGAATGAAACACCAACAGCCAAAGGCTATCCAAAGATTGCTGTTGACGATGAAAGATATGGATGATTGTAAATATTGCAACAATGCCCGTGTCGAATTAGAAAAAAAGAAATCTAAAGCTATTCTTTAAAAACAAAACCCGCAAAGTTTTCTCAGAAACCTTGCGGGTTTGTTTTTAGGCTGCCCGTTTCTATCAATTAAGATTACAAATACTTAAAGTTGAATCCGGGTTTTACTTTTTGCAGCGATTGGTATATGAGTTTAATGACGTTTTCAACGTCTTCGATTTCCACCATCTCTACGGTGGTGTGCATATAGCGCAGCGCTAACGAAATAAGAGCCGAAGGAATACCACCGTTGGAATAAGCAAACGCATCGGTATCGGTTCCGGTAACCCTCGAAGCGGCATCGCGCTGGAAAGGAATTTTATTAGCTTCGGCAGTATCAATAATGAGGTCTAACAATTTGTTGTGAACCGCAGGCGCATAAGTTACCACAGGTCCTTTTCCGCAGGCAAAATCGCCCTGCACAATTTTATTGATGAGCGGTGTGGTGGTATCGTGGCAAACATCGGTAACAATTGCCACGTTGGGTTTAATGGTTTGGGTAATCATTTCTGCGCCCCGCAATCCTACTTCTTCCTGCACTGCATTAACGATATACAAACCGAAAGGCAGTTTCTTTTTATTCTGTTTTAACATGCGTGCTACTTCGGCAATAATAAATCCGCCAATGCGATTGTCTAACGCACGCCCGCAGTAGTAGCGGTTGTTCAGTTTAATAAATTCATCTTCATAAGTAATCACACAGCCTACATGAACACCCATTTTCTCCACTTCGGCTTTGCTTTTGGCTCCGCAATCCAAAAAGATATTTTTCATGGTAGGGGCTTCTTCTTTTTCTCCCGCACGGGTATGTATGGCGGGCCATCCGAACACGGCTTTCACCGTGCCTTTTTTAGTGTGAATATTCACTCTTTTCGATGGCGCAATCTGATGGTCGGAGCCGCCATTGCGTTTCACATAAATCAAACCTGCGTCTGTGATGTATGAAACAAACCATGAAATTTCATCGGCATGTGCTTCAATAACTACTTTGTATTCGGCTTTAGGATTGATTACTCCTACAACGGTTCCATAATTGTCCACAAAGTAGTCGTCTATATAAGGTTTAATATAGCTGAGCCAAAGTTTCTGTCCTTCCGATTCGAAGCCGGTAGGAGAGGCGTTGTTGATATATTTCTGTAAAAAATCTTCAGAAGATTTATTAATAATGGTAGGCTTGAAAGG
>CAZFFP010000098.1:0-10751 GCA_964518215.1 uncultured Chitinophagaceae bacterium | reverse complement strand
GTTTTCAAGTATTCAAACTGCTAAAAATAAAAGGTATCTATTGTATAGTTAAGTTGTTTTCAGCAAAATCAGTTTAACATAAATTGTTGTAATAATATTGATCTAGTATTTATTGCAATGCAGCAAATTAATGGATAGTAGCGAAAAAAGTCTCTCTTGTTTTCTTTCTGCTGACTCATAAAATGAGTTGCCTTAAACACCAACTAACTGATAAAACGACAAAAAGAACAACCCCTAATACCTCCACCTATTCGAGAGTTTCACCAAAGAGAGCATTACCGGAACTTCAATCAGTACACCTACTACTGTAACCAATGCTGCGCCCGATTGTAAGCCGAACAAAGCAATGGCAACAGCTACGGCAAGTTCGAAAAAATTGCTTGCACCTATCATAGCGGCAGGTGAGCAAATGGCATGAGGTAATCGGAGTTTTCTGCCACCAAACCAAGTCAGAAAAAAAATGAAATAAGTCTGTATGGTCAGCGGAACAGCAATCAACAAAATATCAAACGGCTTGTCGAGAATGGTTTCGCCCTGAAAAGCAAAAAGCAATACCAAGGTTGTAAGCAAAGCAATGATTGACAATGGTTTCAGCTTTGGAAGAAAAACCGATTTGAACCATGCTTCGCCACGCGAATGTATGAGATATCTGTTGGCAATATATCCTGCCAATAAAGGAATGAGTACAAAGATGAGTACCGAAGTAATTAATGTTTCGTATGGAATGGTAATGCTCGTAATGCCCAACAAAAAAGTAACTATAGGCACAAATGCCACCAGCAAAATCAAATCGTTGACAGATACCTGCACCAAAGTGAAATTGGCATCGCCATCGGTGAGATAAGACCAAACGAATACCATTGCGGTGCAGGGTGCGGCACCCAACAGAATCGCTCCTGCAATATATTCTTCCGCTCTATCGGGAGTTATCCATGCCGCATATAGTTGGTCGAAAAACAACCAAGCGAAAAAAGCCATTGTGAAAGGCTTGATGAGCCAGTTCACCACAACGGTAAGCGATAATCCTTTGATATTTCGACCTGCTTTTTTCAGCGAAGAAAAATCAATCTGTGCCATCATAGGGAAAATCATCATCCAGATTAAAACAGATACCGGCAGGTTGACATTGAATATGTTCATATTGCTGATTACGGAAATACTGCTTCCGGCAACTTTGCCAATAAAAATACCGGTTACAATACAGATGATCACCCAAATAGTAAGGTGCTTTTCAAAAAAAGGAATTTTTTTTAACTCCATACGCTGTTCGAAGTTTGCGTTATACGTTATTAAATCAACCTACAATTTTATTCGGATTCTGTTTCAGAAAATCTTTCCAGTTTTTCGATGCGCTTTTCTGAAGCAATGGAGAGGAAGTTTGAAAATAATGACACACAGCCACGCTCAAAGCATCGGTGGCATCGAGATATTTTGGTATTTCGGTGAAATTTAAAATGCGCTGTAACATAGCGGCTACCTGTTCTTTCGATGCGTTGCCGTTTCCGGTGATAGATTGTTTAATTTTTCGCGGAGCGTATTCTTCAATAGATAATTTATTCACCAACACTGCAGCCATAGCCACTCCTTGTGCCCTGCCCAGCTTCAACATTGATTGAGGATTTTTCGCATAAAATGGCGCTTCAATGGCACAATCATCGGGTTGGTATTCATCTATAAGCCAGCACACCCGCTCAAATATGCGTTGCAGTTTTTCCTGTTGTGAATTTAACTTGTGCAACTCAATAGTGCCCAAACTTACCATCGAGAGTTTATTGCCCGAAATTTTTATAACACCATAACCGAATAGCACCGTTCCGGGGTCAATTCCCAGAATAATTTTTGAGGCAGGCGTTTCGGTTTTTTTCATTTTCAAAAAATCTATTCGTAAGTAAAAGCAATCGTTTGTTTAATATCGGGATGCAGCGACAAAGCCACCGGACAATTGAAAGCAATGTGTTCTAATTTTTCTTTCAACTCATGATTCCATTCGCTACTGTTGGCAAAATTCACCTGCACTTGCACTTCGGCAATTCTGCGCGGATTTGCAGTCATAATTTTGGTTACTTCGGCACGGGAACCTTCCAGATATACATGATTGTCTTGCGCATAAATGCCCATAGTGGTGAGCATACAGGCAGCCAACGAAGTGGCGGTTAAATCGGTGGGCGAAAAAGCCGCGCCCTGCCCTCTGTTATCGGTGGGTGCATCGGTAATGATGGCATTGCCCGAAAGCCGATGCGTGGCGGTAGTTCTCAATCCGCCTTCATAAACAACTTCTGAAGTCATGAAATTTGTTTGATGCGTAAAAATAGGAGGAAACTAATTAGCTTTCGGAAACAAAACAGCAAAACGCTACAGAACAATCTGTTTCGTATTTTTGTCATATCATACATATACATGAGGCACGTTTCATTCATATTGTCTCCAGTTGTTCCAAGTGTTAGCACTTAGCTTTTGCGCGATGGCGCGGACCTCGGAACAGCAGGATTATCTATTTTATTAATTTAAACACAATAAAAATGATAATAATAGAAGACTTTAAAAAAAATTACAGAAGAGGAGAGTTGCTTTTATCCGAAAAGAAAATAAAATGGTATCTATTTTTCAAAGGAATATTACATAAGAATAATAAAATTAATGGATTGTTTGGATATGTTGGAGATACTCGCACATTTTTCTTTTCAAATAACGGAAAATTGTTTCTAATGATAGATGAATCAATATTTGAATTGACTGATGATGTTGATGTGTTACTAACAAATGAGGGGGATGCAAATGCAAATTTTTACCTGTATGATAATAACAATAAAATTTTAAAAAAAATAAGTTATAAAGTTAGCAAGCCTTTCTTAATAGATTATGATTTTACTCAAAGAGACATGGCAGATGAGGATTTTGGAATATTTATTTATGAAAGAATGAAAAATAAAAAAAACAGATTGGCTTTAATAAGTGCGTGGTCGGGTAATGTTACAAACTGTCAACCGTAGTGTTTCAAAAAATCACTTTTTCTAAAAACATCGCAAAAACAGTCCGCCTATCAAATCACTATTCCCTTCCATCAAAGCCCATGCGCGCGAGCCTGCAAAATCCGGGCGGAGCCATCGGATTTTGCGCTTTTCTTTGTTTCGTTTCCAGTTGTTCCAAGTGTTAGCACTTAGCTTTTGCGCGATGGCGCGGGCACTTGGAACTTTTGATGAAACAGGATGTCTCCCGACATCCTATTCCGTAAAACGGAATACCCTACAAACTAAAGTAAACTGCTAATTTTACTTTATGGGCTTTGCATACACTTTTGCTAATCCTGATGGTATTTATTTCGTTACATTCACCGTTGTTGAATGGGTAGATGTTTTTACACGCAGCCGCTATGCAGATATTCTTATTGATAGTCTGAAATATTGCATTGACGAAAAAGGATTGCAGTTGCACGCCTATGTAATTATGAGCAACCATGTTCACCTGATTATATCAAGAAATGGGAAACCGACATTATCAGAAATTGTTCGTGATTTCAAAAAATACACATCCATGCAAATAAAAAACAGCATTGAAAAAGAACCGGAAAGCAGGCGTAACTGGATGTTGTGGATATTCGGACAAGCAGGAAGGAATAACTCCAGTTGTTCCAAGTGTTAGCACTTAGCTTTTGCGCGATGGCGCGGGCACTTGGAACTTTTGATGAAACAGGATGTCTCCCGACATCCTATTCCGTAAAACGGAATACCCTACAAACTAAAGTAAACTGCTAATTTTACTTTATGGGCTTTGCATACACTTTTGCTAATCCTGATGGTATTTATTTCGTTACATTCACCGTTGTTGAATGGGTAGATGTTTTTACACGCAGCCGCTATGCAGATATTCTTATTGATAGTCTGAAATATTGCATTGACGAAAAAGGATTGCAGTTGCACGCCTATGTAATTATGAGCAACCATGTTCACCTGATTATATCAAGAAATGGGAAACCGACATTATCAGAAATTGTTCGTGATTTCAAAAAATACACATCCATGCAAATAAAAAACAGCATTGAAAAAGAACCGGAAAGCAGGCGTAACTGGATGTTGTGGATATTCGGACAAGCAGGAAGGAATAACCCGAACAACAAAAATTTTCAATTGTGGCAGCAAGAAAGCCATCCGGAAGAATTAATTACCAATGAATTTATGATGCAGAAGTTGGACTACATTCACGAAAATCCTGTAAGGGCAGGCATTGTGTATAGGGCGCAAGATTATAAGTATTCGAGCGCAGGCGCATATTGTGGTGAATTAAGTTTGTTGCCTATAAGTTTCTTAACCTAACAATACTATAACCGGTATGATTATAATGAAGAAGATATATAATCAGGTTGGCAAGTCCGGAGACTTGCCTTTTCATCAAACGTTCCGAGTGACCGCAGCCATGCACAATGCTATGTGCGAACACTCGAAACAGCAGGAGATTATGTTAAAAATTTAAGCTTTGATAAACAAAAACAATTTGAAAATAAAATATTAAAAAGATTCGGATGGGAACAATAAAAACAAAAGAGGAATTAAAAGATAAATTTATAATAGAAGCAATAAAGCACGGTCAAGCTATTGGTGTTGGTGACTATAAAAAAGCAAATAATAGTCACAAAAAATTGCATGCACAATATAGTAGTGCTAAAAAGCAGCAGCTATTAGAAGTGTTCCGTTCATTGTTGAATGAAAATGATGAAAATGTAAGGCTATGGGCTGCAACATTTACCTTAGAATACAAGGCAAATGAAGCGGAAAAAGTTATTAAAGAACTAATGAATTCTACTACAATTGTGGCTGTAAGTGCAGAATTAACATTGCGATTATGGCGAGAAGGAAAATTGAATTTACTTTAAAGTAACAGGGTAAAACGGGCTGCTGTATGCTGTTATTTATGGTGTTTTCAAAATAAAAAGAGCAACTTTTTTGTTGCTCTTTTTTTGGTTTGACAGTTTTTTATTTCCCGAATATCTAAAAAAATCAAGTTGCTTCTTTTCTTTTATTATCCGTATGTGACAGTTTGTAACATTACCTAATTTTTTAAAAACAACATAAATATCATGCCTGTAAAGAAAACAACAATAGAAAATAAAACTAAAAGCATTAACCAAAATTGATAAAATAAATAATTATAATCTTCAATATTTATATTGAAAGATAACTTGTTATAATAGCTATTTGATAAATATTTTTTCATAAATAACAAAGGAAGGAAGTATGTACTGATTACAGGTATTGAAATAGTAATGAAGTTGACAGGAAGATTAAATATTACAAAAACAATAAATACGATAGGTGCTAAAATATTTCCTATTAGCATTGCTAATATTATTCTAATAGCCAATAATTTGTCGGAGCTATTTTTAGAAGCTATGTAAATAATTTTGAAAATTATTTCGAATGTTTTTTTAATGCTCATTTTTGAAATTGTATTCTACTAATTGTTTGACTTTTATTAAAATCTATTATTGTCATTTCATTAAAAAAACCTCCTCCAATAAGTTGTGTAGCACCCAAACCGATACCTATCCATCCTACTGGACCCAGTTGTTCCAAGTGTTAGCACTTAGCTTTTGCGCGATGGCGCGGACACTTGGAACTTTTGATGAAATAGGATGTCTCCCGACATCCTATTCCGAAAAGCAGAATGCTTCCGGTTGGCGTATGCGTTTCGCGTGTGCCTAATCCCCATCAAATTTTGCTTTTCCCATCCATCAAAACCCACGAGCGTTAGCCTGCAAATGGCAGGCAGAGCCTTTACTAATTGCGCTTTTCTTTGTTTCGTTTCTTTTCTAAAAAGAAATGAAAGTATGAAATAAAGCCACTGCCACACGTATTCCGCTTTTCCGCACAAAGCCACCCGCCAAGCATCAAAAGCGTAAAGAGCTTTTACTTTTCCTACCCAATATAAAGAATAAATAAATTTTTCTCCACGCAAAAAAAAAATTAAAATATCCCACCCGCAAAGCCCACAGCGCGAGCCAAGTAGTTTATTCATTCTTTCGTTCTTCTTTATTAGTTTAGCATTACGGCAAGGAAAAGCGTATCTATCTGCGCCATAGCAAAGCCGCAAACGCTACAGAACAATCTGTTTCGTATTTTTGTCATATCATACATATACATGAGGCACGTTTCATTCATATTGTTTTTCCTGATTGGCACTTATTCCACTTTTGCGCAGCAAAAAGCTAAACGCGAAATTGAAAAGAAAGGCATTATCTACAATAAAGAAATCGGTTTTGGCGCATACCTTGCCACCAATGGTATGGGAGCTTTTGCAGAGCTTGGCAAAATTCAGAGTGTTAAAAAAACGCGGCTCATGTTTTTCAGCATCAGCGAAATACGCGACATGAAAGCCCGCAAGCAAAAAGCCGAAAATGGTTTCTTCGGAAGTGTGATTGAGTCGCCCAAAGATTTTTTCTTCGGAAAACAAAACAACTTTTATCAATTGCGTGCAGGCATTGGACAAAAACTAATGCTCGCAGACAAAGGCGCCAAAAACGGAGTGCGCGTTTCATTTTCATACATGGCGGGTTTCTCGCTCGGATTGAGAAAACCCTACTATCTCGATTTGGCTTATTTGATAGACGATTCAGACCCACGCTTTCAGACTTATGCTGTGTTTCGTCAAAAATATTCTGAGCGCACCCACGATAAATTTATGGATTGGTATTCCATTACCAGCGCATCGGGATTCAAACATGGCTTGAAAGAAATGGAACCCATTCCCGGTGGCTTTTTCAAAACCGGATTTAACTTCGACTGGGCTTCGCACGAAGAATATCAAATAGCGATGGAAGTCGGTTTACTTGCCGATATTTACTACAAACGAGTGCCGCTGATGATAGAACAAAAAGCCAACTTTATGTTTGTGGGAGCATACCTGCATTTTCAGTTTGGCAAAAGAAAAGTTTGAGATGATTGAGATTCCTGTTATTCAGAAAAAAGAACCCAGAGCGGGTAAGCCCAACTGGCTGCGGGTAAAATTACCTACGGGCGAAAATTACCGCCATGTAAGGAAATTGGTAGATACCTATAAACTGCACACCATTTGTGAAAGCGGCAATTGTCCCAATATGGGCGAATGTTGGGGTGAAGGCACCGCCACTTTTATGATACTTGGAAATGTATGCACTCGTTCGTGCTCGTTTTGTGCCGTAAAAACCGGTCGCCCTGCCGAGTTAGATTGGGAAGAACCTAAGCGTGTAGCAGAAGCTATCAAACTCATGCAAGTGAAACATGCAGTACTCACTTCGGTGGACCGCGATGAACTGAAAAACGGTGGTTCCAAAGTGTGGGCAGAAACCGTTCGTCAGATTCGCGTCATCAGTCCGGGCACTACGCTCGAAACATTGATTCCCGATTTTAAAGGCAACCGCGATGCCGTGAACGATATCATTGAAGTAGCTCCCGAAGTGGTGTCGCACAATATGGAAACGGTGAAAAGACTTTACCGCTTGGTGCGCCCTCAGGCAAAATACGACAGAAGTCTTTCCGTAATTCTACAACTGAAAGAAGGCGGCATGAGAACCAAATCGGGCTTCATGTTGGGTTTGGGCGAAACTCCCGAAGAAGTATTGGAGCTCATGGACGACCTTCATGCGCACGGTTGCGATGTGCTTACCATAGGGCAGTATTTGCAACCTACCAAGATGCACCTCGAAGTAGCCGAATATGTTACGCCCGAAACTTTTCAGTGGTATAAAGAAGAAGGAATGAAACGCGGTTTTAAATATGTGGAAAGCGGTCCGTTGGTACGCTCTTCTTATCATGCCGAACGACATTTAGGATAAAGCCCGGGCTTCGCTTATTTTTACCCAAATATTTTTCATTCTGAAAACAGGATTATTTTTTGGCTCTTTCAATCCCATTCATATCGGGCATCTCATTATTGCCAGCCACATGAAATGGCAAACCGATTTGGATGAAGTGTGGTTGGTGGTGTCGCCACAAAATCCGCTGAAGAAAAAACAAACCTTGCTGAATGAATACAACCGATTGCATTTGGTGGAATTATCCATTGAACACTATCCCTATTTAAGAGCGTCAAACATTGAGTTTTCGCTTCCTCAGCCATCTTATACTATTGATACTTTAATTTTTTTGGGAGAAAAATTTCCTGAACGAACTTTTGTGCCTATTATCGGCTCAGACAATATTGCTTCGCTTCCGAAATGGAAAAATCATGAAGCCCTGATGAAACACTACGAGTTTTATTGTTACAAAAGAAACGGTTCTGCCAACTATGAATCCATACCCGATAACATTAAAATTTTTGATTTTCCGCAAATAGAAATTTCTTCTACTTATATCAGAAACTGCATCAAAAGCGCTGTGCCTATTGACTTTTTGGTTCCCGAACGGGTAGCTGATTATATAAGAGATTACAACTTGTATAAGTAAGTTGCTTAGAAAAAAATAATGTAAAGCAAAGCAGTCAGCGCTACTATTACAGCACCGAATATTTTGATGTGCAAGGGAGTTGAAGTATCGAAAGATTCATTTCCTTTAAACTCCATTTCTTGTTCCATAGGCGATGCCAATGTTATGATATACATGACTAAAACAAGAAGTAAGAAAGTAATCATCATGTGGTGCAGAAATGCCACATTCGGCAGCAACCACAACAACAATCCATAGATGGGTATATTCAGCAATAAAGCAGTAACGGCTGCTTTCGCTGGCACTTTCTTCCATAACATACCCATTACAAAAACCGCTACAATGCCCGGAGTAACAAAGCCCCAAAACATTTGTATGTATTTAAACACGCCTCCAAAACCCCCGATAAATGGCGCCCACAAACAACCAATAATTACCAATACAGCAGTAGTTATTCTACCCGTGCGCACCGATTCTTTGGCGGATAAACCGGGGCGAAAAAACTTTTTGAAAATATCGAGCGAAAAAATAGTGGCGGCAGAGTTGAGCATCGAGTCTAATGAACTCATCACCGCGCCAAACAAAGCGGCAAACATCAATCCGCGCAAACCTGCCGGCAACAAATTTTTTATCAAATGAGGATATGCCACATCGCCATCTGAAATAGCATCGCCATACAGATGATATGCCATGATGCCCGGAAACACAATGATGAACGGGATGAATAATTTAAGCAAGGCAGCCAACATGATACCTCGCTGTCCGTCTTCTAAAGAGCGTGCGCCCAAGGTGCGTTGCGTAATGAACTGATTCAACCCCCAGTAAAACAAATTCGGAATCCATAAGCCACCGATAAACACTGCTAACCAAGGCATTTCAGGATGATCCCAGGGCAACACGGTGTGCAGTTTATCTTGCGATAATTCTAAAAAGCGCTCCACTCCGCCAATTTCCTGAAAGCCGAGATAAGTAATAACTATTCCACCCAACATGAGTGCAATACCCTGAATCAAATCCGACCACACTACTGCTTTCAAACCACCATAAACAGTATAGGCACCTGCCGAAATACCAATGAGCCAAACCGCGCCTGTAAGATTAAAATCGAAAATAGAGGAGAAGGCTTTGGCTCCCGAATACAGCACGGCTGCCAATGCCACAAACACATAAGCAATGAGCATAAACACTGCCATGACCGTTCGCGCAGTGGAGCTATACCTGTATTCTAAATATTCGGGAATGGTATAGATGCCGTATTTCAGAAAGCGCGGAAGAAAAAATATGGCTACCACCACCAACGTAACGGCAGCCATCCATTCGTAGCTGGCAATGGCGAGTCCCAAATTAAATCCTTCGCCCGCCATACCCACAAAATGTTCGGTAGAAATATTGGAAGCCACGAGCGAAAAACCTATCAACCACCAACTCAATCCTCTGCCCGCCAAAAAATAATCTTCGGTATTGGCTTCTTTGCGCGAAGCCCAAAATGAAACCGTCCAAACCAATATCAGAAACCCGATAAAAAAAGCGAGGTCAACAAGGCTGAGATGCATGTGCAGATTTTGATGTAAATAAAAGATAAATTTCGATGGGTTGTTTACAGACATTCAATATTATCCGTTGAAAAAAAGCAATTAGTTTTCATTATATAAATCTAAGCCCTACTTTTGCCCAAAACATATTTCATGAAAAAAGCATTTACCATTTCTTTTTTATTACTTGTTACCACAACAATTTGTTCGGTTCAAGCCCAATCAAAATCTGCTGCTGTGCCTGCCGCTGTGGAGCAACAAAAAATAGGTTACATCAATGTTGACTCTGTATTGTTAAACCTGAAAGACTATGCTTCGCAAGTGAAAATTCTGGAAGCTTTTCAGAAACAACTTTCTGCGGAATTTGAAGTGAAAAATCTGGAGTTTGAACAAAAACTGAAAGACTATCAGGAGAATGAGAAAAAATATACCGAAGAACAAAAACAAGTCAAATTTGCCGACTTGCAAAAGCTCGATCAGGATTTGAATCAGTTGCGCACCAATGCCAATAATCAGATTGCGCAAAAAGAAAAAGAATTGTTGGTTCCGCTCAACGAAAAAATATTGAAAGCTATTGAAATTGTAGCTAAAGCCAAAGGCTACTCGCACATCACCGACCGCAAAAATTTTTACTTTGTGTCGCCTTCTTTCGATGTTACCAGATTAGTGATAGAAGAAGCTAACAAGCTTTGAGTGGAATTATAAAACACGAACAGCTATTCTTCATATGCTCTGTTATGGTGGTCAAGTATTTATCCTTATGCCACGCTTAGGATTAATCCTTAATACAACGCACAGAGTAACCTTCTGCCCGGTAGATGGTGTC
>CAZFFP010000097.1:8598-10767 GCA_964518215.1 uncultured Chitinophagaceae bacterium | reverse complement strand
CGAACATATGGAATAACATGGTGAATAGATGGAGTATAAAATAACTTTATTTTCTATTTACTACCACTAAATGTTATACTAATTGCGCTTCCACCTACTTGTGTCCAGGTGTAATTTAAAGTGCTTCCGCTTAGGTTACCACCACCAGTTGCATTTTCTCCAAAACATCCATCATATTCATTGAAGTTGAAAGTGGAGGCTGTGTTAACATTAACACTATCAAGGCATAATGTGTAACCAATGCCGCTTAATTGTAAATTAACAGAATTGTTATTTATGCGGGTAATAATGGTTGTTGCTGGTTCTGCGCCAAAATAATCTGCATTACCTATGTAAGTGCCTTCAAGTTTAGATGCAAAATTATTTCCATTGTTATCCTCATTCTCTTTTTCATCTTTGTTACAGCTTGTGTATACTATTGATGCTGTGAATAAAAGTCCAATCATTAAAATTTTCATGTTTTTCATAGGTTAATTATTTTTTCGCCTACTCTAAATCCTCTTTTCGGCTACCGAGGCCTAATATTATTCGTGAAACTTAACTTCGTTAATTCCAATAATTTCTTGTTTGGCTATTGTTGCTGTATCTAAGAAAATAGTCTTTCCTTTTAGCTTGCCACTCATACTTTACCAGTTGCGAAGTTCTTCAATATAGGCAGCCACATTTTTGCGCTTCCATATTTTTGCGCCTAACTCGTTCGGGTTTGTTATGGGAATAGTTTTTGTTTTTTGCCTCTTAACCAAAGCATTAATTTTTTGCGCCACTTCTTGCTGAGCGTTTTCATCTAAATGCGCTACTTGTTTTAAAATATCGTTGATGTCAGCTTGTTTGAACATATTGTGAATTTACAGAAAAATATTTTTGATTGCATGCAAAGGCGCAAAGCCGCAAAGCATTTTTCTCTTTTGTCTGCATCACAGATGATATAGACTATGGGATAGCGCAGATTATTGAAAAATATTTTCAGTGAAATTTTTGAATCTTTTTGAATCCGTGATTCAGACAAATGAGCAAACGGTGCGGAAGGTGATGTTGCGCTATCTGGCTTGTTTAAGTGGAAAGAGATGATAAGTTTGAAAACTTATTTTTCATCGTAAGTTCAAAGTTGCTGGCTGCATGTTGTGCTATGAGGGAAGACTTTGAACAACTGGACAACGGGAACAACAGAAATCTCATAACTTAAAAATCAAAAACTATTTATCTGGATGAAAATAACATGATTTAATTGGTTCTGATTTGACTACATTACCTGCCCTATCCATATGCTTTTTAATTTTATTTATACAGTCATAAATAAAAATTAACTTGCCATTCATACTATACTCATTAACTAAATAAATACTGCTACTGCTTGCATATCTCCCTCTTAAAGTATCAGTGTAGTAAATTTCTCTCTTAATCATATCATTATTCCAATAGAGTTCTTCGGGGTTTATTAATGTGTCACCCATTAAGTTTATTATGCTATAATTTCCATAATTATGACTTTGAATCATTCTTGAAATTTTATTACAATTATTATAAATCCACATGCTTGGATTGTATCCTCTGTGGTATAAAAACAAAGTGTCGCATATTTCTTTATTTCTAATTGTGAATGCACGAGCAGGTTCATTTTCTTCACCTTCCCAAAAAATCAAATACTTTCCATTTGGATAGTTTGTGCTAGAAATTAAGTCGTGCCGTTTTTCCTGTCTATATCTTAATACAAAGTGTTTCTCATTCTTAAAGATGATAGTGTCAATTATATCATGTATGCCAATTCTTTTATAGTATTCCTGTCTTGAGCTATCATTAGATTGACTGTAACCCTTCGCAAATATTAACACGCATATTATTAATGGATTTCTTAGTAACATTTTTATGAGGATTAACATAGCTTAATATTTTGAGTTTTAAAATTATATTAAATTTACCTTCTAAAATCTAAAATCCTCACTCCACCTTCACCCTCACCCCTTCACTATGCGAAGCAAATTCGGGCGCATACATGCACCGTATAGTGGTAATGCCGTTGCTGAAATCGCCTTTGTGCGATACACGCAAGGTATATTCAAACACATAGGTGCCTTTGGGCAAGCGGTCGAAGAAGAAATGTGTAGCGGCATCGCGGGTGCTTTCGTAATAGCCCAAGCCGCCCTGCCATTTATAGTGCGACAATACATTGGT
>CAZFFP010000097.1:0-8498 GCA_964518215.1 uncultured Chitinophagaceae bacterium | reverse complement strand
GTTCCGCTTAATAATAATGAATAGCAGGCATCGGCAGTAGATTTGCTATTGCTCCATGCGTTGGTCTGTTTATTTTTCAGCAACCATACACGCAACTCGTCAACAGCAGTTTCGTTTTTCGTTACTTCGTTAAAGGCTTCAATCATTAGTGCCTGTGTTTCTACCGGTGCCTGATACCAATAGTAGCCACGCGCCAGGTCTTTCCAATACATGCCCAGTTCTTCATTCTTCACGGCAGTTTCATCGAGCGAGCGTATAATCAATGGCGGTGTTTTGGTATTACCTGCACGATGCAGCGCCAAAGCAATCATGCCTTTCATGTATTGATTTTGTTTGTTCCAATATTTTTCGGCTTGCTGAAAATAATAATTGTATGCCTCTTTGTGCGATGCAGGCAACTCGACATATTTATTCATAAAACTGCGAGCATATAAATACTGAATCTGCAAATAGCCGATTTGTTGCTCGTCCATTTTGGCTTTACGTTTTTTCAAATCTTCATAATGTTCTTTCATGCGGTCATCGCAATAGCGGGTGGCTTTCAGGGCTATTTGTTTGTAGCGGTTGTTTTGTTCCAGCTGAATTACATTCAGCTTATCTAACTTACCCAAGCCGGTGAGCATATACAGCGTGATGTATTCATGGTCGCGCATACCGCTAAACCACGGAAAGCCGCCATTGGGCAATTGCATTTTTTCGAGTTTGTTAATGCTACTTTCGGTTTGTTGGCTCATGGTGTTTAAATCGAACAATAACGCCACACGTTTCTTGCGCTCGGTTTCGTTTTGTGCATCCAACACCCAAGGTGTTTCTTCCAGCAGAATATTTTTCAACTCCTGATTTTTAGAAAGATTGCTCAACAGCGCATCGGTATTTTTCCAACGCTCGAAAACGGTTTTCACTTTAGGAGAACTGTTCACGATATGTGTTGCCAAGCTATTGGCATATAATCGGTTGAAAGTTTGCTCGGCACAATCGTAAGGATACTCCATTAAATAAGGCAACGCTTGTATGGCATACCATGCGGGCTGTGAAGTAAATTCGATTGTGAGGCGCTGATTTTTTAAAGTAGTAGAGCCTTTACCCGATTCTATTAACTTATCTAATTTGAAAGTTTTTGTTTGATTGCTCTTAATCCAAAGTGGAAGCGTTTCGGTCACCAGCATTCTATTGGTTAAAACAGGCAAGGTGCTTTCTTCGCCATCGGTAAAGTTGCCTGCGGAAGCAGTGATGCGATATGTTACGGCTTCAATGCCTTGCGGAATTTTCAGCGACCATGACAGCGATGCGCTTTGTCCTTTCTTAGCTTCAAAAGTTATTTCGGGCTTGTTATTGCCTAATTCATTATTAATAGGCTGAAGCGTAAGCGCATTCAGCAAGGTTAGTTTAGCAGTGCCGTCTATATCTTTCTCGCTTAGGTTAGTAACCTTTGCGCTGAAAGAAATTCTGTCGCCCTCTCTTAAAAAACGTGGCGCATTTGGAAACACCATTAAATCTTTTTGTGTAACCGTTTCTTTGTTGAACAACACCGATTGCAATTCTTTGGTATGTGCAAAGCCCATCAACTTCCAGCGTGTTAATGCTTCAGGAATGGTGAAGTTGATAATCACATTGCCTTCGGCATCAGTTTCTAAATTCGGAAAGAAAAAAGCTGTTTCTTGTAAGTTGGTTCTTGGACTTATGTTACTGTGGTCTGTGGTCTGTGGACTGTGGACTGATTTATCTTCTTCATCTTTATCCATTAGTGGACTTTCGAGAGCGACTTCTTCCAGCGCAACAATATTTGACTCTGATTTTTTTGCAGAAGACTTCGTTTCTGCCACACTCATTAATGCTCTTTCTTGCATGGGCGCACCTGCCATATCTGCATCATCATAAAAAGCAGCCCTTCCACCTTTGAATCTAAGATTGCCTCTTCCGTAATAACCATAAGGGTTAAACCAATTCAGTTCATCATAGAGTTGACTGTGATAATTGGCTCGGGCAAAATGTTTTTGAAAAGATAATGAAGAAGCTGCACGGAAATTTTGATTGCTATTCCATGCCGCAGCATGACCGGTGCTTTGCCAAACATTAAAATTCCAATAGTTACTCACAAATGCATCGAGCGAAGCATCATACATGCCAGCTAATAATTCAGCCGCTACTTTTTCGCCTTTGCTGCCACTCAATTTCAGCTTCCATTGTTCTTGCTGTCCGGGAGCTAATTTATCGCGGAAGGTTTCCCATTCTACTTTCAATTCTTTGTTGGTGTAAGGAACGGTAATTACCTGCGAAAAACCATAACTACGATTGTCTTTCACAAAAGCAAAAGTGGCCACAAGATTACCTCTATGCTTTTCTTCAATAGGAATTTCAATAGTTTTTTTCTCATTGTTCAGCGCGAGCCATTGACGAGAAATTATTTTATTGTCTTGCGATAATTCATACAATATTTTTACCTCTTTAGCTGCACTACCAATAATCAGTTTGGCTTTTTCGCCCGGCTCGGCTGTTACTTTTTCTGCGTAGAAATAATCGTATTTAGGGTAAGGCATTTGCTTGCTTGCAGGATTCAGCACGGTGAAATATTTTTCGGCTTTCACTTCATTGCCAAATTTATCTTCCGTTTTCAAAGTAGCTATGTAAGCCCCTTGTTCCCAGGTAACTAATTCTTTCAACACCAGTTCTTTCTCTTCTTCTGTATTGAAACTTCTGGTTAAAACCTGTTTGCCTTTTTTCCATTCGCTGAAATCGTTTTTAGCATTATACTCATCAATAGGAAATTCTTTTTCGAAGTCATTTTCTTTCAGCAAAAATTGCGAAGGTTGTTGCCACAATTTTTTGCGCAGCAATTTATCGGGTGCTGTAAGTTGATGAATAACAATAGTTCCTTTTGCGGCTTCAAATTCGCCATTCAGATTCTGCGTTATAATTTTTACACGTGCCGCTTCGTTGTTGAGTAAAGTTTCTTTCAAATCTAAATCGGCTTCAAGGGCAACGTAACCTACACTCACTGATGCTTGGTTGCTGCGTGTTTCACCAGTAATATCAGTTATATCGGCATAGACCGTGTAAGTGAAAATGGGCGAGTTCTTTTTATCTAAACTGAAATCGGGAACGGCAGTGAAACGAACGGTAAAGTTACCTTCAGCATCAGTCTTAGTTTCGCCTGAAATAATTTCCTGCTCGGGCGAAGAAGGAAATTGACTGCGCCACCACCAGCCCCACCAAATGGGGTAGCGGGCATTGCGCACCACACGATATTTCACCTGCGCTTCATCCACATTACTGCCGGCATACATCTTTGCATTGCCTTTCACTTCTACAAAATCATTCAGTTGATAGCTGCCTTTCACTGGCTCAAACTTCACTTCAAATTTTGGACGTTTGTAATCTTCTACACGGAAGTTTTTACTGCCGAAACTTTCTACCTGCAAAGTGAAATTACCGTTCAATCCACTCGATGGCAAAATAAAATTTCCATTGAATGTGCCATATTCATTAGTAGTAAATCTTTGTTCTTTCACTACCTGATAATTCACATCTCGGAGGGTAACCGTTACGGTTTGTGAAGGTTTTATTTTGTTTTCTTTCTTAAAAGTTTCCAGCAAAATGCCTTTAAAGAAAACCGTTTGTCCGGGGCGATAAATAGCACGGTCGGTAAATAAAAATGCACGAGTTTGTGTGCGGTCATTATCTCTGTAGCGCGAAGTGTAGAAGTAATCACTTAAATCGAGCTTATCGTTTTTGTTTACGATTTCAATTTTGAAATTATCATAATTGCCTTTGCCGGGAATAGTTACGTATCCTTCGATATTCGTTTTGTAACTGCCACTAAATTTGAAATCGTATTCGCGACTTCCGTAGTTGTATTGTTCTTTGTAAGTTTTTATTTCTGCGGAAGGAATGGCATGTCCACTTGTTCTATCTAAAACATAAATTTCAAGATTGCCATCATGATTATTTTTGGTAATGAAACTCAAATTAGAAATCCAAAATTTGGCAAACACCACCTGTGTGCTATCGCCTTTAAAATCTTCATCTGCCGAGGCGATTAAATAATATTTCCCGAAAGGCAGTGCATTGATTTTAATTTCAGTGCTGTGGCTACGATAATCTTTAATTTCGGTAAGCGCTTGTTGCCATTCGTTTACGGGCTTGCGATTGTTGAGTTCGGCAATAAATTTTTCTTGTTCGTAGCGGTCGTTCAGCTTGTTGAGTTGCTCATCGGCTTTTACAATTTTCAAATGCAGATTCGTGATGTTTTTATAATTGATAAGCGATAGAAATGATTTGTTTGGAACATTTACATTTTCTACCTGAAACGAAAGTGAAGGTTGCAGAATTTGTTGTTTTAGTATTTCACAGTTGTGTGCGCCTTGGGTTTTGGGGAAGCGCTTGATGATGTCGTTGCATTTTTGAAGAGCCTCTCCCCCCAACCCCCTCTCCCAAGGAGAGGGGGAGTTAGCTTTCCCGTAATAATGTTGAGCAATTTCAAAACCTGTTCTTGCAGAAATAGTATCGTTCTTATAGGCAGCTTCTAACTTTATTAATGCTTGCAAATACAAACTATCTTTATCGGCAACAACAGCTTTGCGTTGCATGAATTTCAATCGTTGCAATTCCAAATCAACTAAAGTATTTGCATTTGTTTCTCCCAAATGAAAAGCGGTGAGTTGGCGAAACAGCACCAACGCTTTATAATCGTGAGAAAGCAGGTCGGGTGTGATGAAACGAAGACTAATAAACTTTTTGGCTTCGCTGAATACTTCAGGATTATCAATTTTGAAAAGGTCGCTAGGCTTGGTCATGCCTGTTTCATCGTTACTGAAAAAATCAAGTGCTCGATGCGCTAAAAAGTCATAGAGTGTAGGTCTCAAATTTTTAGAGCCCGCTTGTGTGATTAATACAGAATCCATTAATGCCAAATCAACACGCTTTAAACTGTCAGCATTTTCTAAAGATGCTGCATAGAGTTCCGCAGTTTTCAGCGCAAATTTTTCAGCATCCCAGGTTTGTATATCATTGTTTTTAAAATCAACCGTAACGGTTCGTTGTAAAATTTTATAACGATTGTTTTGATAGTAGTTCCAATATTTTTCTGCCAAAATAGATTGCAACAAAGGTTTTGAAGGGAAAGGAATTTTCTTCAGTTCTGTCTCTATAAATTTGATATTATTCTCTTCGGCATTTTCCTCATGTTGGTTGTTATTGGTCTTGTAAATAATGGCTTTAATTATTTGAGCATAATTTTCTTCAGTTATTGCCTTTTCATATACCTCATCAATAATTTCCAGTACCGTTTCTGACTGACCAAGATTTGAAAGCGAGTCTATTTTTTTCCAGTCTTGCTGATAAGGTTTGCCTTGTCTGTAATCAATAGGTTTCCAGCTTTTCAATTGCAATATTTTGGAAAAGCCTACGGCAGCGCCAACAATAAATAAAACGGGAATGATAAAATATTTGAGTTTCATAAGCCTAACCCCATCGCCCTTCGGGCACTCCCCCTTTTAGGGGGAGAGTTTAAAAAAATACGAAATCAAAGTTCGGGCTTTTCATGCGAAAATGGTGCCAAGAGAAAGGCTTCTTTTATTGCAATATCAAGTTTACTCCATCGCCCGATTTGATTTCAAATTCGAGTGTTTTGGTCAGGTGCATGGTTTTGGAATTTTTCATTCGATAAATAACAAAATACTTCCCGGGTTGCAGGGCAATGGTTTCTGCGCGGTTGTCGGCAGTCAATGAGTAAATTTTTTCGGGGCTTCCGCTATTATTCAGAAATATGCCTCCGGTTACTTCAAACCTTTTTTGCAGCGTAACCATTCCGGGCGAAACTATTTCAATGCGGGTGGTATTGTTGCCGGTAATCTTTACATTGGGCATCAGTGTGCGGGGCAAGGTGAGAATTTCAATATTATAATTGCCGGTTAAATATTTTTCGGTGCTGTTGAGCGATTGCACCTGAATAATTTCTTTGTCTTTACGCACCACACATTTAATTTTCTCTGCCAGTTCTTGTTTAGGCAATATTCCGGTATAAGTAAAATGTAATGTTCCCTGAGCCGCATTTACATTCACAATATTGTGTTGATTGGCTTCAATCACCACTTTTGATTTTTCGATGGAAGGAAGTGTATGAAAAGTAATATCATAATCGGTTATCGGGTCAATGGTGAGTGTGTCGGGCTGACCATATCCGTCTAAAGTTTGATAATAGTTGTATTGCAGATTATGATTGTAAGCATCATAAAATGTCATGAGTATATCGGTTTCTTTGGGCAGCTTATTCTGGTTTAACAAATACATTTGGGAAGTGGTGGTATTGGTAACTTTATTGATAATACCACTCAGCACATTTTTAAAAGACTGTTGGTCGTTCACGTTGTAAAAACTCCCGAAGCATTCAAATGTTTTTGCTGCTTCTTCCGAAATGCCGATACCTATGGCAAAATGTTTCAGCACAATTTTTTTCTTTTCTAAATCATAAGCCACTGCGCAAGGGTCGCCTCCGCACGATTCTTCTCCATCGGTCATGAGTATAATAATATTTCGGGTTTGATTATCGGGAAAATCGTTGGCAGATTGTTTGAGCGAATATGCAATAGGAGTGATGCCTTTAGGATTGATACTTTTCAGTTTGCTTCTGATGTATGAAATATTACTTCGGCTGAAACCCGCTTCGAGTTTAGTGTCTTTGCAATCTTTTGCAGAAAGGGGCGACTGATGCCCATACACCCGCAAGGCAAGTTCTACTTTATCATTGCGCTCCAAGCTGTCCATTATTTCGTTGAGAATTCTCTTGGATGAAGCCATGCGCGACTCTTTGCCGTTGCCCCAATGTTGGTGCATGCTTCCCGAAGCATCTAATAAAAACAAAATACGGGTGCGCTCCTGAACGGGAACATTTTGTGCAAAAGATTTTTCGGCAGAAAAAAAGAGCAACAGCAAACATGCAATGTATAAAACAGATTTTCCGCAGTTAAAAAAGTGCGTGTGTTTGCTTCCGCTATGTCCTTCTAAAAACTCAGAATGACTGCACTCAGTGTTCCATGTTATATGTCGAAATTCGTTTTTCAAAATCGCAAATTTGTGTTGATGCCTGATTGAATTTCGAAGCGAATGGTTTTGGTAAAAATGGCTTCAAACACATTGCTCTGCCTGAACATAAAAATGTATTTGCCCGGCTGCAACTGCACCGACTCTTTTGCCTTTAATGGTTTAAACTCAATAACGCGCTCCAATTTTCCTTCTTTCTCTATAAACACTCCACCTACACCACCCAATGCGTTGGTAATATTTAGTGTTCCGGGCTGGGCTATGGAAATGTTCTTTTCCTGTCCCGAACCCAAGTCAATATTGCGCTCTACAATGGTTGGAAGTGTCAGAATTTCAACATCGTAAATGCCCGTGATATATTTCATGGCAGTGTTTACCTCCTGCACATACACCGTTGCTCCGGTCTGGTGATTTTTTATGAGCGCTTGCACTCCCGATGTTCTCCGGTCGCTGGTGATTCTGATAATTCCCTGAGGAGTTTGGACGGGAATAATATTATGAGTGCCTGCGGTAAGTTCAATATCATTTTTCCGCACATGCGGAATAGTATGCACCACCATATCATATTTTCCTTTGGGGTCGAGGTGTAAGGTGTCTGGCAAATTACGCGAGTCTAATGCATGAACAAAATTGTAGAGCATTACTTTGCTGAAATGGTCGTAAATGGTAATCTCCACATCGGTTTCTATAGGTCTGCCGAAAGCGTTGAGCAGATTAATTTGCGCAGTTGTAGGATGAATGGATTGAGAAATGGTGATGTTTAACACCTCTTTAAATTGAGGGGCATCCACGACATCGAAAAATTTTCCGGCACAATCGAAAAAACTTTTTTCGCTCTCCTTTAAGCCTAACCCGATAACATAAGGTTTCAAAGAAATTCTTTTTTCCTGAAGCGCTTTTCCCGCTGCGCAAATATCGCCCCCGCAGGTTTCCAGTCCATCGGTAATCAAGATAATCGCATTATGGATATTCGGTTGCACCGTGAAATCTCCGGCTGCCTGTTGGAGGGTGTAGGCAATGGGCGTCCAGCCTTGAGGCTGAGTTCGTTGCAGGGTTTCTTTTACTTGTTTGGAATTAAATTTTGCAAAAGGCACTTCAAGGCGCGTGTCTCTGCAATTTTTATCTCTGTGAGGAGATTGATGTCCGAAAATTCTGATACCAAACTCGACATTCGGGTTTTGGCGCTGCACACTATCTACTGTTTTGAACAAAAGGTCTTTTGCCACTTCCCAGCGCGTGGAGCCTGCCCATGCTTCTTTCATGCTGCCCGAACCATCGAGCAGTATCAGCACTCGTACGGCTTGAGGTTTGTATGATTCATTGAATTGAGCAAAAACAGATAAACCTGAAAATAGAAATATGAAACAACTGCCGTAGAAAATATATGTAAGGATTTTGCTCAATCTGCTTCGATTCGGTTTACATAAACGAATTTATTAGATGTAAATTATGATTTTTTT
>CAZFFP010000096.1:0-10897 GCA_964518215.1 uncultured Chitinophagaceae bacterium | reverse complement strand
CGCCTTTGTTTCGACTAAAATATTTTCAAAAGACATGTATTCTAAATTTTATTTAAAAATAATTCGGGTAAAAATAATGAATAACCTTTTGTTGAGTTTAGGACTAAATCTTCATTCCTCAAAAATTCTCTTATTTTAATGCTGCAATGTTAAATGTATGAATACTGATTTGCTTCATGAATACTTTAAGGGAAGGGCTGCAAACATCAGAAAATTGTTTTTTCAGGCACGGCACAGGTTCGATGAAAACTCGATACATGATTTGCGTGTAGAAATAAAGAAAATGAGAGCCTTTGCGAAAGCTGTTACTTACTTGTGCGGCAACGATGCTTTTGAAAAAAGTCTGAAACCCATGATAAAAGTATTCAAACGCCTGGGTGGCATTCGCGATGTGCAGTTGCAACAACAATTGGTTGCTCCTTTGGAAGTAGAGGGAAAGGAATTGCTGATGATGGCATTAAACAAAGAAGAAATAAAACGAAAAAAAAGAGCGCGTAAAAAACTACGCGAGAGCGATAAGTTAAAAATCGGTAAAGCTAGTATCGCAATTACCGAATCGTTGTATGCCGTGCAAAAGTTAGAAGGGGTTGATGCGTATTTCAGAAATCTGGAGTTCAGAATACATTTCCTGTTTCAACAAAACAGCACCGATGAAGACGACTGGCACTTAGTGAGAAAATTGATTAAAGAGTATCGGTTCAACGGTAAAGCGTTACATTTTGAAACCCATTTTCTGAAGCAACTGCCCGAAGACATTGAAATAAAACTCGGCACCTGGCACGACTATGCCGTAGCCAAAGATCATATTAGACTATTTGATAAAAAACACAAACATGAATTTGTAACCGCCCTTCTTGCAGGTATTGCTCACGAAAAATTGGAAGAATTGAGAAAAAATCTCGTTTCTCAGAATGTCGGAAATTGAATTGATATGTATATATTTATATCACTAAAATCAATTTTTTAAAACCTTAATACTTAAAATCATGGACCAGAATGAATCTATTTTCGAACTCAAATTAGATGACGAATCACAAAGTCATCTTTCAGAATCTGCCCGTTGGGCTAAACTTATGGCAATAGTAGGCTTCATCTTTGTCGGACTGTTTGTATTAGTAGGGCTGGTAATGATGGTTGGAATGTCTGCTGCTGCATCTGCTTTTGGCGGAACTCAGTTTCCGGCAGTATTCGGCATTGTTTACATTGCATTGGCGGGCTTGTATTTTTTTCCGACACTCTATTTGTTTCGCTTTGCCAAATACAGCAAAACAGCCACCGAAACCAACGACCAGGAAACACTTCGAATGGGTATTTCCAATCTTAAATCAATGTTTAAGTTTATGGGAATTATGACGCTGGTGGTGTTAGGATTGTATGCTGTGATTTTTGTTTTTGCAATTGTGGGTGGAGTAATGTCATGGCTATAACCGTAATTATTGCTGAGAGTAGTAATTGTAGTCTTTAATTACTTTTTCGAGGAAATATCGGGAGTCATCTTGTTGAGGTATTTGAAGTTTTAATGCCACTTTTTCGGCTATTCTACTCAGCAACCCGTTGTTCCCCTTTTTATTGTTTTTGTCTAAGGCGCGCTTAATGGTGTTGATGTCTGTGTCGTTGAGTTGCATCACTAAATTGCTATAAGTGGGTTTGTATTGATTTTCTACTTCTACAAAAACGGTTTCGTCAATTGAAGTTTGGTGGCGGGTCGAAATAACAATAGTACCGGCAGCAAGGTCGCCCAGGCGCTTGTTATACTTGTTGAGCGCTACCGAAAAAATAGCACCCAAACCGAAAGTAAATGTGAAATCGGCAATACGCAGCAGCCAGCGCAACACATATTGACTGATAGAAGGTCTGCCTCCATCATCTCTAACCACACGCAGACTCATTATTTTTTTTCCGGGACTTTGCCCGTTCATATAAATTTCAAACAACAAATCGTAAAGAAACATGGGCATATAAAGCGTCATCATCAGGCCCCATTGGTCATATGGATTTATGGCAATAATGCTTATTAAAAGCTTGTTTATTATCAAAATATAGATGAATTTGATTAACGCGTCAATCAAAAAAGCAAACAGTCTTTTGCCAAAATCTGCGGTTTCAAATTCAAGCTCAATGTTGAAGTTGGTAGGAATAAGCACAATACTCATGAGGATACCAAAATAATATTTTTTCTTTTTGCAGAGCGGCATTTAATATTTTCGTAAAAAAACAATTTTTGAGAGAGGCACAATTCATAAAAAAAAATAAGGAACGCTGGGAAAAAATAAAAAAGACCGACAGCAACAATGTTGATGTGGTGTCGGAAAATTTCACACAGATAGTGGAAGACCTGTCTTACGCCAAAACGTTTTATCCCAAAAGCATCATCACCAAATATCTCAATCATCTTGCTGCGCGTTTTTATTTAGACATCTACCGAAACCGCACAAAAGAGCGGTCTGTATTTGTTCGCTTCATTAAAACAGATTTGCCTTTGGCAATTTACCGGCAGAAAAATTCCATGCTCATTTCTTTTTTCTCTTTTACCATTTTCGCTCTCATTGGTTTTTTTGCAGCCAAGCACGATAAAGAGTTTTTGTTCGAAACGCTCAGCTACGATTATGTAACGATGACCGAAAAAAACATTTTAGAAGGAAAACCTTTTGAAGTATATGCCGAAGGCGATAGCATATTGATGTGGCTCGGTATATTTTTTAATAACATCAGAGTGTCGTTTTATGTATTTGCCATTGGCATTTTCGGGGCGGTATTTGCCATTTTTCATTTAATGTATGAAGGGTTGAGAGTGGGTGCGTTTGAGTATATGTTTTACTCTCACGGACTAGGCATTGATGCCGTGCTTACAATTATGATTCATGGCACTCTCGAACTTTCCGCCATTGTAATTGCCGGTGGAGCGGGCATAGGCATTGGCGCTTCGTTTTTGTTTCCGGGCACACATACCCGATTACACGCCTTTAAAAATTCCTCAAAAGATGGCGTGAAAATTATCGTTGGGCTTTTGCCGGTGTTCTTGATGGCGGCTTTTTTTGAAGGGTTTATTACCCGATACTACAATATGCCGTTGTTGTTGAATTTGATTATTTTAATTTTATCCGCATTGTATATCATCTACTATTTTGTGTTATATCCAATTTCAGTTTTTCAGCTATCCAAAAAATAAGCATCGGCACTTATGTTTTTTCAGAAATCACTAAAAATATTTTTGCTGCTTGTCGCTTTTTTTTCTTTAACACTTTCGCTTGCTGCCGAAGATGAAAAAGTTGAATTGGATGATGATTTTATAGACAGATTACTTGAAGGACAAAATTTTGACGATGAAGAAGAAGACTTCACCGCAGACATGGATACGTTTGAATCTTTTGCTTCTTATTTCTTCAATGAAATTTATGATGGAGAAGAAAAAACAGACTCCTCACTTGTTTTCAAACAAAAAAACATCCCTGCCGATAAAATTGAAAAATGGAAAAACGATGCCAATTTCTGGTATCTGAATCATGAAGAAAAAGAATCGGAATTAATATTGCCTCCAAAGCAAACCGGTAACAGCTTTTGGACCTGGTTAATTTATTTTATTGTCAGCATCATAAGGTCGCCCATTACCAAAGCTATGGTATGGATTGCCGCAGGCATAGCATTTGTCGCGATTGTTTTATGGCTGCTTAAAATTGATATACGCCTGTTGTTGCCCCGCAAACATAAAGCAGATACAGATGTAGCGCCAATAGACGATACCTCACATACTTTCGAAACATTGCAAAGCTTACTGAATAATGCATTGCAGCAGAATAACCGCAGTGAAGCCACCCGCTTAATGCTCATTGTAGTTATAAAAAGTTTTGACGAAAAAAAGATTATCAACTATAAAAAAAGCGCTACCAACGCACAGTATGTAATGCAGCTTTCGGGAAGTAATTACTACACCGATTTTTTTCACCTGAGCCGGATATTCGATTACGTAACATACGGGCATTTCAATATCAACGAAGAACAATTTGCCAGAGCACAACAACATTTTATGAACCTGCAAGAAATTTCCGCAACATGAAAAAAAACGTGTTGATTATTTTGTTGGGTGTAGCCTTAGCTGTGGGCATTTATTTTGTTCTTGGAAGCAGAAAAGTGTTTGATAATCGCGTTACCTTAAAACGCAACCATAAAAATCCTTACGGGTGTTTTGTTTTTTATAAAAGTCTCGAAGATTTATTTCAGAATGCCAAAATCAGAAATAATAATAAGCCGGCTACCATGCTGAAAGCCGAGGAAGGCAAAAAGAAAGCGTTCATTTTAATTTCAAAACAATTTGAATTACCCTATGAAGAAGTGGAGGCATTAATAGATTTTGCTCGTGCAGGAAACGATGTGTTTATCAGCGCTGCCAATTGGAATTACTATAATGGCGAATCCTTTGGCATTCGTTTAGCGTTTGATACTACCCATCAAAGAAGTAGTATAGATTCGTTTCAAACAAAACTTACTTCCCCAGTTTTTCCCGACAGCACCGAGTTTGCATATAAAGGTTTTGCTTTCAAGAAATTCATAAATCATTTCGACCAAAATTATACCGAGCTTTTAGGCGTTCAACAGAATAATCGCCTGAACTATATGCGATTCAAAGCAAAAGAAGGAAATATTTTTATTCATACACAGCCCTTATGTTTTACCAATTATTTTATACTTACCGGAAACAATTATCGTTATGCCGAAAATACACTTTCGGTGTTAAATGATAATTATGATGAAGTTATCTGGGACGAATATTATCAGATTTCGCGTCTCGCTCCCGAAGACGATGGTAATAAATCAACATGGGGATTTCTGTTCAGTATTCCCGCATTTAAAAATGCCATGTGGCTGATAATAATTTTGGCTTTGTTGTTTTTGATTTTTGAATTTAAACGCAGGCAAAAAATTATTCCGGTAATCGAGTCGCCCAAAAACGAATCGCTCGATTTTGTAACAACCATCGGCAGATTGTATTTTGAAAAGAAAGACACCCGCAATCTTTGTCTGAAAATGGCTGCTTATTTTTTCGATTTTGTGCGCCAGCGGTATCGCATGCAAGTCGCCAATCTCGATGAAGAGTTTATTGCGGCATTGGCGCTTCGTTCCGGATTCGATGCAAACCGCATTAAGTATATAGTTTTGTTTATTGCTGCTCTTGAAGAAGAAGATAAAGAAGTGAGCAATGAACAATTATTTTTCTTTAACGAAGCTTTAGAACAATTTTATAACGAATCGAAATAAACCATGGAAAACATTCAATTTGAAGAGCGCTCCGACCTTCAAGAACTCAACGAAACAGTATCGGCTATTCACTCAGAAATTTCAAGGCTCATTGTGGGGCAGCACGAAACCGTGAGCCTGCTCATAGCCGCCTTACTTACAGACGGGCACGTACTTATAGAGGGCGTTCCGGGCATCGCCAAAACGCTCACTGCAAAACTTTTGGCGCGTTGCGTTCATTGTAATTTTTCGCGCATACAATTCACTCCCGACCTTATGCCATTAGATATTACCGGCTCACCGGTGTATCATTCTCAGTCGGGAAATTTTGTTTTCAAAAAAGGTCCTTTGTTCAACAATATTATTTTGATAGACGAAATCAACCGCGCCCCTGCCAAAACCCAATCGGCTTTGTTTGAAGTTATGGAAGAACATCAGATTACCGTTGATGGAACTACCTATAAAATGGATGAGCCTTTTATGGTTATCGCCACTCAAAATCCTATCGAGCATGAGGGCACTTACCGCTTACCCGAAGCGCAGTTAGACCGCTTTCTGTTCAATATCATCATGCCTTATCCATCCGAAAGCGAAGAAGTGCAGATACTCGAAAAATTCAATCGTTTGGGTAATGAAAAACCCATTGAAATGATAAATGCCGCTTTACATGCCGAACAAGTATTGAAACTGCGTAAACTTATCAGAAACATAATGATAGATGAAAAGCTGTTGCGCTTTATCGCATCGCTCATTCAGGCTACACGCAACAATAAATCGCTCTATCTGGGAGCATCGCCACGCGCATCGCTTGCCATCATGAACGCCTCCAAAACCATTGCCGCCATGAATGGCAGAGATTTCGTAACGCCCGATGATATACTGTATGTTACTGTTGCGATTTTGCGTCATCGCATTATTCTCACTCCCGAAAAAGAAATGGAAGGCATCAGCACCGAAGAGGTGATTCAGCAAATAATTCAAACCATAGAAATTCCCCGATAATCATGTTCAGAAAAAGGCTCGTGTCGTTTTATCGGTCGTATTATTTATCGCAATGGTTCTACATTGCGGGCGGCTGCATAGCGTCTATATATCTTTTTTCTTACTTCATGGAACAACTCATGATGATTGCCAATGCCGCACTAGGATTGCTGTTGTTGGCTGTATTTACCGATACGCTGTTGTTGTATTTCAAAAACGGAATCAGGTGTCAGCGACACATCAACGATATGTTCAGCAATGGCGATAACAATCCCGTTACGCTCGAAATACATAATCAATATCCGTTCAATGCCGCTATCGAAATTGTTGAAGAACTGCCGGCTCAGTTTCAAATACGCGATTGGAAAATGTTATTGAATTTGAAACCTCAAAGCGATTCGGAAAACACCTACCACTTGCGACCGGTGCAGCGTGGCGAATATCATTTCGGCAACACGTTGGTTTGGGTTTCGGGACCATTGAAATTATCGGGCAGAAAATATGTTTTTGAAACAGGCAAGTTGGTGAAAGTGTATCCTTCCATTTTGCAAATGAAAAAATATGCGCACATGGCTGCAAGTAATTTGCAGAGTTATATGGGTTTGAATAAAATCAGAAGGCACGGACAAAGCACCGAGTTCGACCACATTAAAGAGTATGTTCAGGGCGATGATTACCGAACCCTTAACTGGAGGGCAATGGCGCGTAGAAATGTGCCGATGGTAAACACTTTTGTGATTGAAAAAAGCCAGCAGATTTATTGCCTCATTGATAAAGGCAGAAGAATGAAAATGCCCTTTGAAGGAATGACTTTGCTGGATTATGCCGTCAACGCATCTCTGTCGCTAACGCAAGCCGCCTTAAGAAATCATGACAAACCCGGACTGGTTACCTTCTCCAATATCACTGCGACTTTTGTTCCGGCATCGAGCAAATCGGCTCAACTGCAAATCGTTTTAGAACAGTTGTATCGGGTGGACACCAACTTTTTGGAAAGCGATTTTGAAATGGTGTATGCTCAATTGAGAAATCGGGTGAAGCAGAGAAGTCTTTTAATTTTGTTTACAAATTTCGAATCGCTCTATAGTTTGCAGCGACAATTGCCTTATTTGAAATTAATGTCGCGCTATCATTTATTGCTCGTAGTATTTTTTGAAAATCGCGAAATCAAAAATCTTTCTGAGCAGCCCTCTCATGATACCGAGCAGATTTATGTGAAAGTTATAGCGCAAAAATTTTTACACGAAAAAAAACAAATGGATATGGAGTTGAAAAAACACGGCATCCTTACCCTTTTCACCACGCCCGAAGCATTAACTTCCGGCATCATTGCAAAGTATCTGGAAATTAAGACCAGAAGTATCATTTAGGCGATATTAACCTATTTTGCCATGACTATTGTTTCGGGTGAGTTAGATTTGAACCCAATTTACTTACACTATAATTTTAAATTCTAAATGTCGAAACCCTTAGCCGAACGCATGCGCCCTCAATCGCTCGATGAATTTATCGGGCAGGAGCATTTAGTGGGAGCGGGGAAAGTGCTGCATAATATGGTGCAGAACCAACAACTGCACTCCATGATTTTTTGGGGACCTCCCGGAGTAGGAAAAACTACATTAGCACAAATTCTTGCTAAGCAAACCGACAAAGTTTTTTTCACGCTTAGCGCCCTTTCTTCGGGCGTGAAAGAGATTCGTGAAGTGATAGACTTGGCGCAAAAATCGGGCGGGGCGCTTTTGTTTATAGATGAGATTCACCGTTTCAATAAAAGTCAGCAAGACAGCTTGTTGGGTGCCGTTGAAAAAGGTATTCTGACATTGATTGGCGCTACTACCGAAAACCCATCTTTTGAAGTCAATTCTGCTTTGCTTTCGCGCTGTCAGGTGTATGTTTTAAAAGAACTTACAGAAGCGCATTTATTGCGCTTGGTGCAAAATGCGGTAGAACATGATGAAATTCTGAAATCGAAGAATATTGAACTGAAAGAAACCGAAGCGTTGTTTCGCTATTCGGGTGGCGATGCCAGAAAATTGCTCAATCTTTTGGAAATAGTTTTCGGCAGTTCAAGCGGAAACGAAATAGTGATTACCAATGAGATGGTTACTGATACCATTCAGCAGAAAATAGCGCTCTATGATAAAAGTGGGGAGCAGCATTATGATATTATTTCAGCTTTCATTAAATCTATTCGCGGCAGCGACCCGAATGCTGCCGTGTATTATTTAGCCCGGATGATAGCCGGTGGAGAAGACCCGAAATTTATTGCCCGCAGACTGCTCATTTTGGCTTCTGAAGATATTGGCAATGCCAATCCGAATGCCTTGTTGCTGGCAAATTCCTGCTTTCAGGCGGTAGCAATTATTGGTTATCCCGAGTGCCGAATCATACTCTCTCAAACGGTGATTTATTTGGCAACTTCGCCCAAAAGCAATGCCTCTTATCAAGCTATTAATGATGCCATGGCTTTGGTGCAAAAAACAGGCGACTTGCCGGTGCCGTTGCATATCAGAAATGCTCCAACCAAACTTATGAAGCAGATGAACTACGGAAAAGATTATCTGTATGCGCATAGTTTCGATGGCAATTTTGTGGAGCAGGAATTTTTGCCCGAAGCCGTTTCAGGAACTAAACTATACGAGCCGGGCAACAATGCCAAAGAAGAGGAGCTTCGCAAAAATCTGCGTAAGTGGTGGAAAGAAAAATATGGGTATTAGTTCTGCCGCTACCGAAAAAAAATAATTTACAGATTTTCGCCCGCTTTTCTTTGAAGGTGTGTTAGTGGGCGTTTTACTCATCAAAAGGAGTTACTCCGTCAACTGATTTATAAATCTCAATTTCTTGTTTGTCGTTATCAATGTGAAAATAACTCAGCCAAGCATATTTTTTGTCCACAATATAAAAGTCTGCTCCAGACAACATAGCCAGCCTTGAAATCACCGTTGGTTTACAATCATAAATCAGTTGCTTAGCAGTTGGCTGTGTCCCAATGGTTAAAACTGCCCAATAGTTCTTGTCTCTGTCTAGTTTGTCTAACTCGCTGCTTAAGGTTCTCGTTGATGTCTGTTTAATTAGGTTTTTGTGCTTGATACAACCGCTCCAGTTTGTGTGCTGAAAATTTGAGTTGTTCTTAATTATAAAGTTCGCCTCAATCTTCTTGAATATATCTTGCCATTCTGTAAATGGTATGCCAAAGTCAGACGATGAAAACTCCTTTTTTAGTCGGTCAACTTTTTCCTCCCAATACATAACATAGTTTTAAATGCGCCCTAACATTCATTATAAAGAAAGTTTTACTTTCTTATACATGCCAAATTGGTATATAAAAGTATAAAATCCTTTCTTTTATCCAATTATAAATCTTCCAACGGCTTCTGCAAAAGTATCACCCGCCCACAAAAGGATAGCCGTTCTTTTAATGGCATATTTAGCTACCACTCTTCTCAATGCTTTAGGATTTACATCGTATTTGCAAGTGGTGTTGTCGGCAGTATTACATTCAGAAGTCTGCCAGTTCATAGTTTGTACTTCGTCCACCATGTTGCTCCTGTCGTAAAATTCCTTTGTCAATTAAGTCCTTTATATCTCGCAATGCAGTGTCGGGTGAACATTTGGCAATCTTTGCCCACTTTGATGATTTTAATTTTCCGTCAAATCCGTCAAAAAGTTTGTTTAGAACTAATCTCTGTCGTTCGTTAAACTCTGTATTCTCGTGAATTTTCCAAAACTCAGTTTTACGTAATATTTTTTGTAAGGTGGTCTCTGTTGCCAATAGAGAATTTTTAAGGCAATGCAGAAACCAGTCTAACCACTCGGTAATGTCGCCACTGCTGTGCTGAACCTTTTGTAAAATCTCGTAATACTGTTTTCGTTCAACCAATATTTGGCTTGACATACTGTAATAGCGTTCTTTTGTTCTGTCTGCTCGGGCAAGCATTAAATCAGAAATTGCTCTTGCTATCCTTCCGTTGCCATCGTCAAATGGATGTATGATGATAAACCAAAAATGAGCAATCGCAGTTTTCAGCACAGGGTCCAATGGAGTTTTATTATTGAACCATTTTAAAAACTTGTCCATTTCTTCTTTTACTTTGTTTGCAGGAACTGCTTCGTAATGGACTTTTTCTTTTCCCATCGCTCCTGAAACTATTTGCATCTCACCGGTTCGATAACGCCCCACTTCTATTTTGTGCATACCGCTGTGTCCTGTCGGGAAAAGTGCCGAATGCCATCCGAACAGTCGTTTATTTGTCAGAGGCTTCTCATAGTTTTGAGTTGCGTCAAGCATCATCTCTACAACGCCATCTACGTTTCTGTTTGCAGGAACAAGTCCGGCTATGTTAATGCCTAATCTTCTTGCAATGGATGAACGAACTTGGTTATAATCGAGTTTTTCCCCTTCAATTTCAGACGATTTAATAACGTCAAGCGTAAGTGTAGTAAGATTTGCTTCTTCTTTAGTCGCAAAACCGAGTGTATTCATCTGTCCGATAATCTTCCCTTGCAGATTGCGGACTTCTCCGAATATGGCATTGATGTCGGTTTCCCGCCAGGTAAAGCTTGTCCAGTTTTTATATTCGTAAATGTATTTTGCCACTACTATATGAAATAATTCTTGCGGCAAATATAAGTATTATTCTCCGCAAAAATGCGGTGAATGTAGGTTTTATTCTCCGCACAACTA
>CAZFFP010000095.1:0-11246 GCA_964518215.1 uncultured Chitinophagaceae bacterium | reverse complement strand
ATAAAAAAATGAATTTTGGTCAATCTTACACCGTCAATATATCAAGCATGAATTTTAAAGATTATTTCTCCACTCAATCTGCTGATTACAGTAAGTTTAGACCTGTTTATCCAAAAGAATTGATTGATTTTTTAGTGCAAAATTGTCGCGCACATCAAGCCGCTTGGGATTGCGCCACAGGAAACGGGCAAGTGGCGCTGATGCTCGCAAAGCATTTCTATGAAGTAATTGCTACCGATGCCAGCGAAAAACAAATTAAAGCTGCAACACTACATGATAAAGTAACATACAAAGTGGCAACTGCAGAAAATTCAGGCTTGCCCGAAAATTATTTCGACCTCATTACCGTTGCTCAGGCGGCACACTGGTTTCAGTTAAATAATTTTTTTGATGAAGTAAAAAGAGTAGCTAAAAAAGGCGCTTTGATTGCCGTATGGGGCTATGCCAATCATGCTGTTTCTGAAAGTATTGATGCTGTGGTTTTGAGACTTTACCGCGACATTTTGAACCCCTACTGGCCCTCCGAAAGATTTATAGTAGAACAAGGATACCGCGACATTCAATTGCCTTTTGAAAATATTGATACGCCTGAATTTTCTATTAGAAAACAAATGAATCTTCATGATTTGTGCGGCTATCTGAACACTTGGTCTGCCACCCAGCTATATATCAAAAAGAATGGTTCCAATCCTATCGAAATAATTTATGACGAACTTTTGAATACCTGGGGCTATCCCGAAACGGAAAGAACCATTTCGTGGCCCGTGTTTTTAAAAGTGGCTAGAATAAATAATTGATTCCATTCCTTTGCACTGTTTCCACTTTTTCAAACAACAATTTATAACGGTTGTTAGTTAAAGGGAAAACATTAATCGAAACATAAGTCTATTCACTTAATTTTGGGCGCATAAATAAAAATATGGAATTGAAAGAAGAACCCACCAAGCAAGATGAGCAGCGTCAAGAACTTTTTAACTTTTGCAAATTGCATCCAAAATTCACCCTCGAACTCCTCTCCTCTTTTTATCCGTTTACAACAGAGCAATTACATCAATTCGGAAATAACCTCGACTGGAATGCACTGAGCAGAAATACATTTTTGCCCTGGAGCGAAAACTTATTGAGCGAATTTGAAAATCGCTGGAACTGGATGATGCTTAGCGGCAATTACAAATTGCCCTGGACCGAATCGTTAATCGAGAAATATATCAATCGTTGGAATGCGCCAACCATAAGCCTGAACCCCAAAATTCCGTGGAACACAGAACTGCTGAATGAATATAGAGAAGGTTGGAGTTGGGACCAACTTAGTTACAATGCAGGCATATCCTGGAATGAAACTTTAGTTGAAACTTTTAAAGAAAAATGGAACTGGGAATTTTTAAGCATGAACGAAATGCTACCATGGAATGAGGAATTTATTGAAAAATTTGAGGCTTTACTTTCCTGGGAAACTATGAGCGCCAACGAAGGGCTTCCCTGGACAGAATCTTTCATTGAAAAAAACTTCGATAAAATTGCGTGGACTTCGCTTTCGGGCAATGCAGGTATTCAGTGGAACGATGCTTTTTTTAATAAATACTTCGACCAGATTGATTTGTGGTTTCTCAGCAGCAACAAAGGTTTTCAATGGGAAGAAATGTTTGTTGCAAGACACCAAAGCGATTTGGATTGGGAAGCATTGAGCAGAAACCCCACACTTCCGTGGAAAGAATTGTTTATTGAAAAATTTGAAAACCAATGGGAATGGGGCGAAATGGGAGTCAGCAGTAACTACGCCATACCCTGGACAGAAAACTTCATAGAAAAATATCAGGACCGTTTGGAATTTGATGCTTCTCATGGCTTATGCAGCAATATGGATTTGCCCTGGACATTAAGCCTTATCAATAAATACAGCCACCGTTGGGACTTTCAGTATTTAAGCAATAATGGCGGTGTTTGGACTAAAGTTTTCGAAAAAAATGCAGATGAAAGTTTTGTCAACGAACTTCTGAAAGTTTAAGTGCGAAATTGAACCCTTCTTTTAAAAAAGGAAACGGTCATTAATTTTTCTTACAATTGTCCCAAATCAATACCTATGCGCACGCCAAATCGAGTAGGATGTGTGCGGCTCAAACCGGTAACAAAATCAATTCGGGCAACACGAAAAATATTTTCAATGCCTGCATCAATTTCAATCCAGTCGCGGTAATCCTGATTATACATAAAATGCACTCCGAACACTTCCTGCAATTTCAGTTTCCTGAACCCGGGAACTTTATTGAAGAAAAACCCTTCGAAATGATGTTCAAGATGCACTTCGGTGTAAAGGTTTTGAGTAGAAGGCTCATAATATGGCAACAACTGAAACCCATCTGAATAATTTTTTCCGAAAATGGTTTGGTTGGCGTAAAAATGCCTGAAATCCATAAACTCCATCCGCTCTGTGTTAATAAAAGAGCCCACACGCAAGGTATATTTCGTATTGCCCAACATTTTCAAACTTATTTCATCATCTATTTTCAACTGCACCCAATCGTAATTGAGCACGCTTTTAAAAATGCCCGGAACCGATTTCATATAAGCTAATGAAAACTGGGGCCAACGCGAGCGCAACGGAATTTTCAAATCGGGGCGCGACACAAATTTCTGTGCCGGTCGCCAGCGCAAATCAATTTTAAAATTCATGGCATCGTGCTGCTCAAAAGTTTGCGTTTCGAAAAAGTCATTGTCTGGAGTATTGGAAGTAAACTCCCTTCCCTTAGGCTCAGCCCAGGAATGATCGGAAGTATTTTTCAACGGAATTCTGCGCGAATAACGGGCGCTTACCCAAAGCATTAAACCATTGGCAATTTCAAACCGATGCGATACTGCGGCAAACTGTTCCTGATAAATCTTCATATAATTTTCCCGGGCAATCAGCGAATACAAGCTATTCACCAATTCATTTATTGGCTCGGCACGATTGAACTGAAAAACATTCTGCCCGAAATCGAAATTGATGTAGGCAAATTTCTTTCTGTTGTAATAAAACGAACTTGTCATCCAAAGATTGAGGCGGGTGTTGGAAAAACCGTAGCGCACTCCGGGCGTTATGCGAAGAATGCGTTTTCGGCTGAATTCCTTTTCCGACTGAATAGTAAATCTGACATTATAACCCTCAACGGTATTGTAATTGATTATTCTATAAAAAGGATCGGTGCGAATGTAGAATTTACTGTAAGATTTTCTGTAAGTATAACCTAACAAAACATCTAAGAAATCGAGCTTATTGGCTTTTTTATCTAAAGAATCGAGATGCGTTTTGGATTTACGAAGTTCTTCCAAACTGTCTTTGCGCACATAATCAGAAACCTCGTCTGTGGTGAGCGGAACCGGACGCTCAGTGCCCCAAAATTCATCATCTTTTTTGTTCGAGGTTTCATCAACACTTAATGTTTCGTTAGAAAAATATTTTTTAGCAAACTGCGGATTCAAATTATAATCTTTGTAAATAGCCAAATAATATCCTTCAGCCTGAATTTTCAGAATATTGAAATTAATATCGTATCGCTTACTGAACGGCATCCATACATCGTTTTGCACGGGCAAATACGTGTATGCAATTTTTATGGTATCGAAATATTTTAATTGCGCATCTTTTATCAAAAACAAATCAATGCTGTGAAAATTATAAAGGCTGTCGGTGATATAAATATATCCGCGATACACAGGGTCGTATTGTCTGCGTGGAATCACTTCAATTTTGTAAATCATTCTTTCATCTTCTATAAATGAGCCTTCCAGCCGATAGCGATAATACATCATGGCATTGTCGGCAATGGGCGAAATGAACACGCGGTCGCTGATGACATCTATCGAAACCGAGTTTTTATAAAAATCAATAGTATTGAAATCTGAAGCGCTGTTCCAACTGAAATTGTCGCTGTTGCCACTCACTTTAGAAGCCACCATGACTTCTTTTACTTTATCGGGTTTTTTGAAAGAAAAATCAGAAACAGATTCTGACAAATAAACAATACCAGCATTGTTAGAATCTAAAATTCCAAATGAATTAATCGGGCGACCTAAAATTTTATCGGGGGCGCTCACTATTCGTTGCAAACCTTTCAAATAAACCATGCAACGATACTCATCCACCTGATTGAAATGAAAATTTCTTCGCTCAATGGCTTTTCTGATAATGGGATACGCAGGGTCTTCTTTACCAGAAACGACTACCTCGCTCAACATTACCTCTTGAGCACTCAACGACACATTCAACAAAACATCACTTTCGGCAATGGTGATGTTTTTCTGAAATTTTTCGTAGCCGATATAATGATACACTATGTCATAATTGCCCGGAGCAACTTCGAGTTGATATTTTCCAAACTCATTAGAAGTAGTGCCTTTGGTAGAACCTTTCACATAAATATTGGCAAAGGGCAAGGGCTGATTACGAACATCTGTAATAGTGCCATAAATTTTTGCTGCATCAGCATTATTAGCTCCCCATAGCAAGAGCAGTAACGTAATGTAAAAAAGAGGTTTCAACTATTTAGTTGGTTTTGAGAAATAAAGATAACGGTGTTATACAGAAAGTTGTATTTAACTACATCTTATTAAAGCTATTCCATGAAGGGTTGATGAAACTTTCATTTTTATTATTCGTAAAAAACGAAACCTTCAAAACTATTTTAGCTAATAGGAAGAAAAACTGACCCTCGGCAAACTGCAGGTGCTGTTGGTCGCACACAAGAAAGACCGGCTCTTCGAGCGGTCTTTTTTGTTTTTTAAAAACGAAGGGGGATTATGTCCTTTCAATTTTAGGAACAAACAGTACAATGGCGGCAAAAGCAAAAAATATGCGGATGTCCACCAACGAAAATGATTTCATCATGTTCAGAAAAATAAATAAAACGCAAAAGGCAAAAATCCATAAATGCCTTTTGGTGATAGCTGACCGAACGAGGTAAAACAAAAATCCCGAAAAGATAAGCAAACCGATGATGCCTGTTTCTATCAAAATTTCAAGGAATAAATTATGCGGATAATTACTGCGATTATCCGTTTCGCAGCATAGATAACCATAGCTTCCAAATCCGGCTCCAAACACTAAAACATTAGGATTATCCTTTAGTGTGTTCCATACAAACATCGAATGCCACACTCTTGCAAAAATGGAACTGTTTTCTTCTTTCTTAATGTCGGTCAACCACTCCTGTCCGCTTCCATCCATCATATCTTCATCCATAAAAGAGGCAATGCTAAAGGCGTTGTCTTTGGATCCGAGCGAACCTGCCATAAGATTGAGTTTGTATAGCGAACGGTTTAAAGTTGCCAGTTTATCTACATCAACGGCAATCATAACTGCCAGCACAAAATTGAGCGCTATCAATGAAAAACCCACACCTTTCATTCGGGGCTTCAATTGCTCCAACCAGAATATTTTCAATTCATTTCTGAAAACAAAACCAAAAAGCAACAACGAAAAAAACATGCTCACGTAGCTGCCCCTTGCCGATGAATACACCAGGCTGAAAAGAAAAAAATAAATGAGCAATGTTTTCACATACACATGGCTCACATATTTCCAGATAAGAAAAACCGATATGCCCAACATGATGGTAATTATCAAAAACATGCCTTTCAGTTTTGTGTAATCCAGAAAATAGAGTTCAGGATTTTTGTAATAGCGCATATCGGGCGAAAAAAGGAAATAAAACACCGCAAACACAGTGGAAAGTGCAATGATGTAGCCCGAAAGTTTTTTTAATTGAATATGCGGATGAATGAACAATGCCGCAACAGGCAGCAAATTGGTAAGAAAATTAACAGATTTTTTTAAAGGATAGTAATGTCCCAAACCGTAAGATATGGTAATGAGGCACCACACATAAAACCCAAAAAGAAAATACAGCGAAAGATGCTTTTTACTTTTTTCAAAATAATGTTTCAATGAAAAAGCATTGCCTTTTCTTGCTTCAAAAAAAGCGGTAAACAAAGTCAGTACACCAAAGAGTAAGGTGATATCCACCGGAAAATCAATGTGCATGGAAAGCAATATGCGCTTGAACAAGCCGGTGAACAAATACAAAACAAAAATCAGCTCAAACATTCATCAACATTGATTCTCATAAAACGCCCAAAGTTATTACAAATCAATGTATGGGAGGTATATAGCTGCGATAGTAATTTAGCGTGAATTGCAGATTCGATTCAAAAATTTAAGATTTTTCCAAATTAACCTCATTCGCTTTTAAATTTGCAACAAAACTTCAATCAAACGGCACAATACAATATCAAAAGTTTGCTTACTAATAATAAAATGGACGAGGAAGGAGTAATAGATTAAACCCGCTTCACAATCAAATTCTTTCCGACTTTTTCAGAAATGAAGTTTTTTGCTTTGCCTTCGATAATAACGGTTTTGGAATTATCGTATTCATGATGCTCGGCAATTTCAATTTTGCTGCCGATCGTAAGTTGGTTCTGGTCTAAGTATTGAAGAAAAGCGGGCGATTGTTCTTCCACGCCTACAATGATTCCCTTATCGCCTTTTTGCAGTTGGTCGAGATTCACTTCTTCATGATATGCAATATTACCTTCGGCATCGGGAATAGGGTCGCCATGCGGGTCGAATTTGGGATGGTTCAAAAAATTATCCAATCGCTCTACCAGCAATGGCGAAGAAATATGTTCCAATTCTTCGGCTATGTCGTGTATCTGGTCCCAGTTGAATTGTAATTTTTCGCACAAAAAAACTTCCCACAAGCGATGCCTTCTGATAAGCGACACCGAAATTTTTCTTCCTTTGGAAGTAAGCGTTACTCCTTTGTATTTTTCATACTTCACCAGTTTTTTTTCAGAAAGTTTGCGCAACATATCGCTCACCGAAGCGGCTGTGGTTTTAATTTCTTCGGCAATATCATTAGTGCCCACCGCATCGGTTTTCTTTTCAGAAAGTTTAAAAATGGCTTTCAGATAATTTTCTTCCGTAACAGACAACATAGATTTCATAACATCAAAAATAAGGAAGCGGTTGGGAATTAAAATTAAAAAGCTCAGGCAGGTTTGTAATCTATCTTAGGGTTTTTCAGCGCTTTCATGGCAAGAGTTAATCCTTCGATGGTGAGTGGAAACATTTTGTTTTCAAACGCATCTCTGATGATGCGAGTGGACTCAAAATAATTCCAGCCTCTTTCGGCATTCGGATTGAGCCACACCACCGATGTAAAATGTTCTTTGACCCGTTGCAGCCATGTCAATCCGCTTTCATCATTGTGGTGCTCTACACTGCCGCCTTTCGTAACAATTTCATAAGGACTCATCATGGCATCGCCTACAATAACTACTTTGTAATCGCGGTTGAATTTATGCAACACTTCAAAAGTGGGAATGCGCTCATGATGCCTGCGGTCATTGTCTTTCCACACCGATTCGTAAATGCAGTTGTGGAAATAATAAAATTCCAAATGCTTGAATTCGTGGCGTGCTGCAGAAAACAATTGTGAGCAGGTTTCTATGTGGTCGTCCATCGTGCCGCCCACATCTAACAGCAGTAAAACTTTCACCCGGTTTTTTTTCGATGGCACCATTTCAATATCGAGCACACCGGCATTGTCGGAAGTTTTTCTGATGGTTTCATCCACATCCAATTCTTCTGCAATGCCTTCGCGGGTAAACACGCGCAGGCGTTTCAATGCAATTTTAATATTGCGCGTATTCAGTTCGAGCGAATCGTCCAAATTGGCGAAATCGCGTTTGTCCCAAACTTTTACCGCGCTTCTGTTGCGGCTTCCCTCCTGCCCCACTCTGAATCCTTCGGGGTTGTATCCATTAGCTCCGAAAGGCGAAGTGCCTCCGGTGCCAATCCATTTATTGCCGCCTTCGTGCCGTTCTTTTTGCTCTTCCATGAGTTGTTTGAAACGCTCCATCAGCTTGTCCAGACCGCCCATAGCTTCAATCATTTTCTTTTCTTCTTCGGAAAGAAATTTTTCAAAATTTTTGCGCAGCCATTCTTCCGGAATATTTTTAAAAAACGTGTCAGGAATTTCATTCAGTCCTTTGAAATGGTTGCCGAAGAGAATATCGAAACGGTCTAAGTGCGCTTCGTTTTTCACCAATAAACTTCTAGACAAAAAATAAAAATCTTCTATACTGAATCCGGCAGTTTCTTTTTTCATTGCTTCCATCAACGCCAAATATTCATGCAGGCTGACGGGAATGCCATGTTCGCGAAGCAAGTAAAAGAAAGTGAGAAACATCAGTATTCAATTATTTCGGGACAAACAATTTTCTCGGTTTTCAAATGCACCGAACCCCACGATAAACCCACACCAAAGCCCGACAGTAAAAAATTTAAAGATTTCGTGCGCAATGCATCATTCAATTCTGTTACCATTGTTAAAGGAATGCTTGCCGAACTCGTATTGCCGAAATTTTTCAGCGATAACGGCACTTTTTCTTCCGAAAATTCCAAGGCATCGGCAATAGATTCGTTGATGATTTTATTTGCCTGATGCATGACCAGAAAATCAATATCCTCATTATTCAGCGATAAAAATTTCATCAATGCAGAAATATTTGGCGGAACTTCGGTAACCGAAAAATTAAACACATCTATACCGTTCAAAACCAAATGCTGAGCATTGCGCGTAATGCCCTTCTCAAGATTTTTCATATTGAGCGTGAGCTCGTTGAACGGATGGCGGTAACCACCTTCAGGAATAATAATTGCCTCAAAACCTTTTCCATCGCTTTGCAGATGGAAAGTAAATGGCACTGCATCCTTTTCAAAAACTAAAGCAGTAGCCGAACCCGCATCAGAAAACAAGGGTGCCACACTTTTATCTTCGGAAGAAATGCAAGCCGTTGACACATCGCCCACCAACAATAAACCTTTGGAGCCGGGCATGTTTTGCATGAGCGAAGCCATCACCGACAAGCCATATACGTAGCCCGAACAACCCAGATTAATATCGAAAGCCAAACAATTTTTAGAAAGTCCCAACTGCTCTTGTAAAACTATTGCTGTAGCTGGAGTAATATAATCGGGTGTTTGAGTAACAAAAATCAAAACATTGACACTTTCTTTTTCCCACTGCAACTGCTGCATTAAAACTTCCGCGGCTTTGCGACACAAATCCGATGCACACACTCCGGCATGGGCTACCCGCCTATATTCAATGCCCGTGTTTCGAACAAAAAGTTTGCGCTCTTTTTCATCTAAAAGTTCGCAATCGAAATTGGAAACAGATTTCTTGGGCACACACGCGGCTATACCTTTTACTGCAACATTCGGAATTTGAACAAACGCCATTACGTCTGCGGTTGAAGTTTGGAAACGGTGAGTTGAAAAAGGTGGTTCATGGTTTTTGCCTGCGCCAGCTCCTGCGCGGAAATGGTGATTTTGTAGCTTTTATTGATGCGCGACAAAACAATTAATGCCTGCATGGAACTCCATCCATCCAATTGTCTGAATTCGGTTTCTGGCTGAATGGTTCCTGTGGGCACATCTTCAAATTCGGGTTCGAGCAGTTCGATAAAACTTTTAATTTCCATTGGCTGAATATTCTTTAATTGTAATCGGACTGACCATCTTTGTTTTTGAAAAAATCATTCCGCTTCGGAAAATTACTGTTTTTTAATTTTATGTTTCATATTCATTCGACAATCGTTTCAATATGTCAGACCACATCGCTACAGGAATCAACGGAGAATCTTTGGCAGTTGCATTTCTGAAAGAAAAACAATTTGTTATAAAAGAATTGAACTGGCGTTGGAAAAGATGCGAAGTGGATATTATTGCATTTGACAAAGACACTTTGGTTTTTATAGAAGTGAAAACGCGAAAATCCAAAGCATTCGGGCTGCCCGAAGAATCGGTGAATGAAGCCAAACAGAAACAATTATCGTTGGCTGCTCAGGAATATATCGAACAAACTCAACATCAGGGAGAAAGCCGTTTCGATATAGTTTCGATTATTTTAAAGAGAAATCAAGCACCGGAAATTTTTCATGTAGCCGATGCTTTTTTTCCTTTTCACTAAAGTTTACTGCATTTCGGGCTTGCCAGTTCTTATTTTCTCCAAAAAATCTCTCACTGATTGAAATGACACCACTTGAGTAGTAAAATAATCTTTGGCTTTGGCTATTTCAGTTTCGTTAGCATGAAAAGTTTTCAGAATATTCAGCAGGTGCATTTTCATGTGCCCTTTCTGGATGCCCGAAGTGGTGAGCGATTTCAGCGCAGCGAAATTATTGGCAAGTCCTGCCGTGGCGGCAATCATCATGAGTTCTTGAGCCGAAGGATTACCCAACAACTGCAAGGAGCGTTTCACTAAAGGATGCAGATTGGTTAGCCCGCCAACCGTTCCGAGCGATAAAGGCACCTCCAAAGCATAGGAAAAAATATCATCTTTTAAAGTGAAGTTGGTGAGGCTCGAATATTTTCCCGAACGGGCTGCATACACATGTCCGCAGGCTTCCACCGCGCGAAAATCATTGCCTGTAGCTACTACCACCGAATCTATTCCATTAAATACGCCTTTGTTGTGAGTGGCGGCTCGATATTCATCGGCATGAGCAATCATAACGCCCAACTCAAATTTTTTGGCAAACACCTGCGGACTCATGCCTTCCACTTCGCCCAATGCTTCAACAGGGCATTCCACTTTCACACGAACCAAACAGTCGGGTGTGTAATTCGAAAGTATTGCCATGATAATCATCACCTCTCTTTCCCGATCTTTGAATACTTCAAACTTCAAAGCCTCTTCGCGCATTACTTGTGCAAATTTTTCAAGAATAGAGTTGATAAAATTGGCGCCCATCGAATCGCAGGTATTAAAAGTGGCTTTCAGTTGAAAGTAACCTTCATGCTGTGAGGTCATGTCCACTAATTCGATATCGAGAATGCCACCACCACGGGCATCCATGTTTTTGGTGAGGGGTTGGGCTTCTTGTTTCAATATAGGTTTCAGTTGGCTGAAAAACATCTGCAATTTTTCTTTTCTGCCTTGCCAGATAAAATGCACCTGACCGATTTTCACCGTATCTATCACTTCGGCATGAAAGCCCCCACGAGTGCTCCAAAATTTCGCGCTTTTAGCTGCGGCAGCCACCACCGAACTTTCTTCGGTAACCATTGGAATGCAATACCATTCATCGTTAATCAAGAAATTGGGCGCCACGCTGTAGGGCATGTAATAGTTGGTGATGGTATTTTCACTGAACTCGTCAAAAGTTTTTTGTATGTCAGGGTCGGGATGCCAGTAGGC
>CAZFFP010000094.1:0-11629 GCA_964518215.1 uncultured Chitinophagaceae bacterium | reverse complement strand
GCCACACAACATACTTACAAAGATTTTTATGCTTACGAAATGCCCATCAGAAAACAGTTTGGTTACCCGCCTTATTCGCGTCTGATTCTGATTACACTGAAACACAAAGACCCGCAGGCGGTGAAGCACGGAGCGCAGCATTTTGTTTCGCAACTGCTCACCAAGCCCGAAGTGAAAATATTAGGACCAGCAGCACCTGTTATCGGTAGGGTGCGCAATATGTATTTGCAGGATGTGCTGTTTAAGATTCCGAAAAGCGCATCTATTCTTCAGCATACCAAAAATCAAATTGCCGAAGCCATGCAGGAAGTGTTGCAGGAACCCGACTTTAAAAGTCTGGTGTTTCATGTGGATGTGGATGTGGTGTGAGTAGTTATTAAAAATCCATAGATGATAATCCATTTACAAAAAATATCACTAATTTCAACATTAAGAATTTAGCATTGCCTGACTATATTAATTACAACGGAGAAATTTTACCTGCAGAACAACCCATCATAGCATCGGGCAATCGTTCTTTTCAATTTGGAGACGGAATCTTCGAAACAATAAAAATTTCCAACGGAAAAATCCTTTTTATTAATGACCATTTCAACAGATTGAAAAAGGGTGTTTCTTTTCTTCAAATTTCTCTTCCTGAATACTTCGACATTAGTTTTTTTGAACAACAAATATTAGAAACTATTGAAACCAATGCAATTACTCAGAATGCAAGAATTAAAGTAACGGTTTTTCGGGGAGGAAATGGAAAATATGAGCCTGAAACCAACGAAGCACACTGGATTATTAATACCTCTGCTTTATATCGCCCCGATTACCAATGGCATGAAAACGGATTACATCTCGGGCTTTTCAATAGAATTCAAAAAACCTGCGATGATTCATCTAACTTGAAAACTACCGGTTCGTTAGTTTATGTTATGGCTGCACTACACAAAAAAGAAAGTGGATTTGATGAAAGCATTATCCTTAACACAAAAGAAAATGTAGCAGATGCTGTGTATGCAAACGTATTTATGATTCAGGGCAATAGGTTAATAACACCTGCATTAGATGAAGGTTGTATTGATGGAGTGATGCGTAAACAGGTTTTAAAAATTGCCCGATATAATGGTTTCAAAACAAATGAAGGGGCTTTCACTCCTGAACAACTTGCTTCAGCCGATGAAATATTTCTCACCAATTCTATTAAGGGAATTGTTTGGGTTAAACATTTTTCAGGGAAAGATTATCCCTGTAAAATATCATCTGACTTAATGGAAAAACTTAACGAAGCAATTAAGGATTATTGATGCTTCCAAAAATCAAAACAACCCAAACAATTCTGCTTGCACTTTATTGATTACTTCGCCTAATTGTTCCTTGTCATCGGCAAAGTTGCAGTTGTCAATATCAATCACTAAAAGTTTTCCGTCAGAATATTTGCTAATCCACGATTCGTAAAATTCGTTGAGGCGCTTGAGATAATCTAAACGAAGATTTTCTTCATACTCGCGACCACGTTTCTGAATCTGGTCCACCAAAGTAGGAATAGAGCCTCTGAGATAAATAAGCAAATCGGGCGGGTCAATAAGCGAGCGGAGTACTTCAAACATACTGAGGTAATTTTCGTAATCGCGGGTACTCATTAAACCCATAGCATGAAGGTTGGGCGCGAAAATATATGCGTCTTCATAAATGGTTCTGTCCTGAATAACGGTGCGGAATCCTCTTTGAAAATTGATGATTTGTCTGAACCTGTTGTTCAAAAAGTAAATCTGCAGGTTGAACGACCAGCGAATCATATCGTTGTAAAAGTCGTAGAGATACGGATTGTTTTCTACGTCTTCGTAGTGCGGTTCCCATCCGAAATATTTGGCTAAATGTTCGGTGAGCGTGGTTTTGCCCGAGCCTATGTTTCCGGCTATAGCAATATGCTTGATCTCTTTTTTGGCTTCCGCGGCTGCAAATTGTTTTATTTCTGTTTTCTCATTTTTTACAACAGGCGCTGCTTGTGCTTTTTTAGGAGCAACTTTCTTTTTCTCTACAACTTTTTTTGCGGCAGGTTTTTTAGCAGGCGCTTTCTTTGCCGGAGTCGCTTTTTTTGGCGCAGCCTTTTTAGGCGCTGCTTTTTTTACAGGCACTTTTTTAGCTGCGGGTTTTGCTTTGGTAGTTTTATTGGCTACCGCTTTTTTAGGAGCAGGTTTTTTCGATGGTTTGGTTGTTGCTTTCTTCTTCAATGGCACGGTTAAATAGTTTTAGTGTTTAAAAATAGAACTTTCCCCCGCTATTCAAAACTTTTGATGCCTATTATTTCTCTGACTTCTTTAATGCACGCCTCTGCGCTGGCTCTTGCTTTCTCTGAGCCTTGCCTTGCAATTTTTTTCAATTGTGCTTCGTCAGATTCAAGAGCTAATATTTTTTCGCGAATTGGTGTGGTAAAGGTAATCATGTCTTCTGCCAACTGTTTCTTCATGTCGCCATAGCGTATGGTGCAGTTGTTATAGGCTTCATCGAAAAACTTCAGGGTTTCTTCCGCAGAAACTAATTTCATCAGTAAGAATAAATTTTCGATGACTTCGGGTTTTTTCTGATGGGGTTCCGTAGGTCCGCTGTCGGTAACTGCACGCATCACTTTTTTGCGAATGGATTCAGGGTCTTCTCTCAAAAATACGGCATTGTTAGCGCCTTCAGATTTTCCCATTTTTCCGGTTCCGTCTAATCCGGGAACTTTCAGCAGTTCATGATTAAAATTGAACGGCTCGGGCAGCGGAAAAAATTCCACTCCGTAAGTCTGATTAAAACGATGCGCGAAGTCGCGGGTCATTTCCAGATGCTGCTTTTGGTCTTTGCCTACGGGAACCTTGTTGGCTTTGTGTATGATAATATCTGCCGCCATCAGCACCGGATACGTGAGCAAGCCCGCATTAATGTTTTGCTGTTGCTTGGCTGCTTTTTCCTTGAAGGTAACACTGCGTTCCAGTTCGCCCACATAAGCCATCATGTTCAGTATGAGGTAGAGTTCGGGAATTTGCTTCAAATCACTTTGCACATAGAGGGTGCATTTATCGGTATCTAAGCCGCAAGCCACATAGGTTGCTAAAACTTCTTTAATGTTTTGATGCAGTTGTTCCGATTTCGGGTGTGTGGTGAGCGAATGATAATCGGCAATGAAGAAAAAACAATTTTTGTCGGTGTCGTTTTGCAGTCGAATAAAATTACGAATGGCTCCGAAATAATTTCCTAAATGAATCAAACCAGTGGGTCTGATGCCGCTAACGATTGTTTCCATGTGTCGAAATTACAAAGTTCATGAATGTATTATAACAAAAAGCCCCGCAAAGTAGCAGGGCTTTCTGATTATCGGTGAATTTGAAAGTTTACTTTACGTCAGCTACTAATTTTTTGAAGCTTTCGGGGTTGTTCATAGCCAAATCAGCCAAAACCTTGCGGTTGATGTTGACATTCTTTTCAGAAAGTTTACTAATGAACTGAGAGTAGCTCAAACCTTCTTCGCGAACAGCAGCATTGATACGGGCAATCCACAATCTGCGGAAATTGCGTTTTTTGGTTTTACGGTCGCGGTAGGCATACACCAATCCTTTTTCAACGGCATTCTTGGCAACCGTCCATACATTTTTCCTTCTGCCAAAATATCCTTTGGCAAGTTTCAGAATTTTCTTTCTTCTTCTCTTGGAGGCTACGTGATTTACTGAGCGTGGCATTATCTGTTACTTTAATGAGTTTTTAAATAAAATTAAGCGTAGGGCATCATTCTTTTTACAAATGCTTCCTGAGATTCGTGGACCAGACCCGATTTGGTTAAACGACTCTTTCTTTTCTTACTTTTTTTGGTAAGAATATGATTTTTAAAAGCGTGAGCGCGCTTTACTTTACCTGTTCCTGTAAGGCTGAAACGCTTCTTGGCGCTCGAATTAGTTTTCATCTTAGGCATACCGCTGAATTTGGAAGGGCAAAGGTAAGAAAAGGATTTTGATTTTCATACTATTTATTGTCCTTGTGTTTTTTCGCTCTACAACCATTGTTAAGTATATGAAAACCTATTGAAAATCAACGGATTCCGATTCCTTTTTAAGTATAAACCCACCCGACTGCGATAAATATCCGCTGCCCAAATAGCGTTCATATTTTCTTGATGCGCCAATCGGAAGACGAACAAAAGCAATGTTTTTCCCTTTCGGAAAGGGAATCATTTCAAAACCATAAGATGGCGGATGATAGGTAAAGCATTTCAGTGAATCGCTGTTTTGCGAAGCAAGAACTAATATTTCTTTGCCCAGACGGAACAACGACAAAGCCCGCGCATCGCCTTTTACCAAAAACCCGCTTTCGGAACTATTCAAAACCAAAAAATCACCGAGTCCGTTTCCTTTCAGAAACAAACCATTTAAAGCTGTGTATTTGCCCCGCTCAATTTCGGGATGATGAAAATTACCCGTCAACAACACATCGGCAAAACCATCACCGTCAAAATCATCGGCATGTAAACCAAACACGGGCGACCACTGCGCTTGTGCCGGAAACTTTTTGAAAGTGAATTTGCCATTGCCTTCATTGAGCAAAATACCCGAAGCGGTTTCGTGCGCTTCGAGCCTGAAAGCCTTTTCCACTTTTTCCTTGCCGAACATATCTTCAATAGTGGCATTGCCAAACATGGCATACTTGTAATATATTTTTGCCAATCCGCTGATGCGGGTTTTGTAAACATCGAGCGGCTTGGTAGGATAGCGCTTGCCATTTTCACGATAAGTAGCAATAATATCTAACGAACCATTAGCATCAAAATCTGCCGCAAAAATTTCAAGCGGTTGTGTTGGTGTGGCTTTCCATCGGGTGTTTTCGCCCAGATTGCCTAAAATGTAATCGGTGTCGCCATCGTTGTCAATATCAACCCCGGTAATGCTGTTCCAGAAACCTTTAAGCGATTGCCCGAAACTGAGTTTATCGGTTACGCGCTCCAAATTTCCTTTGCCGTTATTGCGAAAAAATTCGGGCTGCATATACTCGCCCACCACGATTAAATCGAACCAACCGTCATCATCAAAATCGGTCCACAGCGAAGCCGTAACCATGCCTATGTTTCTGAGTTCTGGCACAACATCATCGGTAACATCAACTAATTTTCCTCCCATATTTTTCAGCAAATAACTTTTAGGCGGCAGCGGATATTCATGCGATGTAACTCTTCCGCCCACAAACAAATCGGTGAAGCCGTCTTTGTCAAAATCGCAGGCAGTAACAGATGATGCTGAAGCAAAAATTGCAGGCAGATTGTCAGCAGCCGAAAAATTTCCATTTCCATCGTTGAGATACAAACGGTGCTTCAAATTTTGATGCCCTTCGGGAAAACGATAACCGCCCGAAGCCATATACAAATCAAGGTCTCCGTCATTATCAATATCGAAAAGCAAGATGCCCATGTCGTTATATTTTTTTTCTTCGGAAAGAAAATTTTCCTTTCTGAAACCTCCGGAATCTTCGGCAAAAAATATATAAGCAAGCTCATTTTGCGAGCCGCCTGTAATGAAATCATCTTTTCCATTGCCATTCAAATCGCCACAGGCAATGGCAGGTCCTAATTGCGAATATTGATTGGGCAGCAACGGGTTGATTAAAAAATCTGTCCAGTCATCCTGTTGATGTTTGAAATTGATGAGTGCGCTTGGTTCAAAAATTGTTTTTGTAATGGGCTTTTTTACATTCGATTCTGTTAAGGCATTTTGATGCAGCAGCATAATGGTTTTATTGATTTCGGGCGCATTAATTTTCTGAATTTTTCCATCGTTCCAGCGCACTATCAATGAATCAACTTTTTGCGTTGTTCCCAAACCGAAATGCAGCATGGCTTCGCTGGTGGAATAAAAACCCCGAATAGGATTCATTTCTGAAAATTGCATTTTTCCGTTGTCGTAAAAAATAGTAACGGTGGAATGAAACACCGGAAGATTGTTTTCGTGTTTTAGCGCCACACGCAAAAAATTCTGAGGATTAATTTTTTCTGAATTGTTTCGATAAATGAATGAAATGCCGTTGCTGTTATTCACCACAATATCCAAATCGCCATCGTTGTCGAAATCGGCATAGGCTGCGCCCCGAGAGTCAATAGGTTTTTCAAAACCCCATTCCGTTTGTTTGTTGCTGAAAGTAAAATCGCCATTGTTTTTAAAAATATAGTTTTTGAAGTGTTCGGGAATCAGAGTGTCGTGCTGAAACATTTCATAAAAATTCACCGGCTCGGGTAAATTTCTGAACGAATCCATGAGATGAATAAAATCGTATTGATATGCTCTGTCGTGCCACACGCCATTGCTGATAAACAAATCTTTGAATCCGTCATTGTCGAAATCAGCCAACAGTGGAGACCAACTCCATTCCGTAGCATCAATGCCCGCATATTGCCCTATTTCGCTGAATGTGCCATTGCCATTATTGAGTTGCAAAGTATTGCGCACCGATTGGTCGGCAATAAAATTCACTTTGTCGTGATACAGATGTTGCCACGTGTATGACGTTTCGTAGCGAATGGTTTTGCTTCGGAAATTCCCTACAGGGCGCATATCGCAGGTAACAAAATCAAGCAGCCCATCATTATTAATATCAGCAACATCGCTGCCCATGCTGTAAAATGAAGTAACCTTAAAAAACTTTTCGCGCTGCTCTTCAAATTTTTTCCCTTCTTTATTGATGTAAATCAAATCGGGCGTATCGAAATCGTTGGCAACCACTATATCCGTCCATCCGTCAGCATTAATGTCTGTTGCAAGCGAGTTGAAAGCCGTATGCACCGGAGTTTTGACCCGGAAATTATATTCTCTCGTTTTGTCAATATATTTTCCATTTTCGAAAACAAACAGCTTGTCGTAATACAGGTTTTCAGTCGGCTCATCTTTGCCTTTTGTATTGTTGAGCAATGCGCCATAAGAAGAAACATCATCGCCATTCCAATGATGAATAATAAAATCGAGATGCCCATCATGGTTTACATCCACAAGGTTGATGCGCGAAATCTGAGGCAGACGCGAGTTTATTTTGAAGCGATGATTTTGTTCCTGAAAAGTAAAATTTCCGGTGTTGAAATAAATTCTGATATGCGTGGTGTCTTCCCAATGAAACGCATTTGAAAAACCGATGACAATATCGGGCAAACCATCGTTATTGATGTCGGCAATAGATATGGTATGTGCTCCGGTTTCAATTCGGATTCCCGAAGTAGCAATAACATTTTGAAATTTCAGGTTGCCAAGATTTTTATACAATGCAAAAACGGAATCGCCCACGAAAAAAACATCCTGAAGCCCGTCATTATTAAAATCGGCTACGCCCACACCGCATCCTTCATAGGGCGTGTTGTCCATAGTTTTATTACTTCTGAAATGAATGCCCGAATATGAGGCGGGAACGATGTCGAAAAGTTGGGCATGACTGCTTTGAAAAAATGCAAAGCAAAATACTTTTATAAAGCAAACAACGATTATATTTCGATTGATGGAATGAATACTTAGAAATTTGAAATAAAGAAACTGTATTGCATAAAAATAAGAAAAATGAAAAAGGTTATTATTGCTCAAATCATTATCGGGCTACAAACTTTGCCAGTAGGGGATTGAACTGAGGCTACCAGTAAAATGGACGCAAACGAAACGCGTGTGCAAGCGGGACTGGAATTCCAAGATTATATAATGAAGGTTTTGGTTCGAGAGGTCAAATAAAAAAGCAATAGATGAAAGTGGAAATAATATCATTACTAATCAAGCCGTTTTAAGACAAAATGAAGTTTTTTAATTATGAAATACATTTACTGCATATTCATCCAACTTGTATTTGGATTGGGCGTATTCTCTCAATCATACTTATATAGTCTTTCTCAAGAAGATAGTCCTCTAAAAGCATATTGGAGCATGGATGATGCTATTAAAGACACTTTGGGTGTAGAGAAACTGATTTTATCACACAACCATTTAGATAAAAATGCTGTGCAATTCAGTTCAATACCTGAAGAAATTTTATTATTCAGGAATATTGAGCAGTTATATTTTTCAAAACATGCGATAGATACTTTGCCTGCCGGCTTCGAAAATTTAAAAAAAATGAAGATTTTGCATTTAACCATGAATAATCTTAACCATTTTCCATTACAGATTTGTAGTTTATTAAATCTTGAGGAACTTGATTTGAGCATTAATAGAATTAGCAATATTCCTGATTGTGTTTGTCAGTTGAAGAAACTGAAAGTATTGCGAATAGGCTCAAATTATCTCTCACAAATTCCTGATTGTATAGAGGAGTTAGATAGTCTTTTACTATTATCAATTTTAAAAAGTAAGTTTGATTCATTGCCACATCAAATTTTGAAAATTAAAAGTTTGATTAATCTTGATATAGCAAGTAGTGAAATAACTTTTTTACCTGAGAATATAGGAAGTAAGCTGAATAATTTAAGAACATTAAGCATTAATTATACATCAATAAAACTTATTCCAGAATCTTTATTGAATTTAGAAAAAATGTTTTTATTGGTTACGCCCGGTAGTCCATTTTTGCCTGACGAGGAGTTTGAAAAACTTTTGAATCATTCAAAAAATAACCCAAATTGGAAAGTGTATTATTAATTTCCACTACCCCGCTGCTCGGGATTTCCGAATTCCGAACCCAAGAGCCAAGGATTTGTAATCCTGTAATGAACTAAGTAATTGTCAGAATCACGGATAATGCGGATGTAATGCTTGTGTTGATTTTTTTCCCGCGTTTGAAATAGCCGGAGGCTGGCTGAAATACCACTCGCCAGAGGTGAGCGGTGGCGGAAAACCATTAAAATTTCCACTGTAATGGAAATATTTCCACTATAATAGAAAAATTCATATAACCGAAGCTGGTGCTTATTAGTTTATCACGTAAGAAGTAACTTAGCAAAAACATTCCCATGTCGCAACACACCCCATATTTCAATTTTTTGCAAAAACCGCCAAAGCTCCATAACGAGTTTACTGCCGATACTTTTTTGCAAGATTATCTGAAAACTTTCCTGCCCGAAAAAATGCTTCAGGAAATAAAAACTGATTTGGAACAATTCGGAAAAAAAGTAGCAACTACATACGTAGAGTGGGCAAGAGAAGCGGAAACAAACCCGCCTCAACTGACTCAGTTTAACGCATGGGGCAAAAGAGTAGATGAAATAACTGTTTCGCAGGCTTGGAAAAACTTCGATAAAGTTGCTGCCGAAGAAGGATTGGTTGCCATAGGTTATGAAAGAAAATATGCTGAACATTCAAGATTATATCAGTTTACCAAACTGTATTTGTTTACGGCTTCATCTGCCATTTACACCTGCCCTTTGGCAATGAGCGATGGCGCTGCACGCCTCATTGAAATATATGGCAATGATTTTTTGAAAAATACCGCCTATCAAGGACTTACTTCCCGTGTGCCTTCAGAATTTAAAACCAGCGGACAATGGATGACCGAGCGCACCGGTGGCTCTGATGTTTCGCGTTCCATGACTTTGGCAACGCCCGATGGCGATGATTATGTTTTGCACGGACACAAATGGTTCACCTCTGCCATTACTGCCGATATGGCTTTCACACTTGCTTCAACCGAGCAACCCGAAAAAGGCAAGCGTGCTCCGCTCTCTCTATTTTATATGAGCATCAAAAATGAAGACGGAAGCCTGAACGGCATTGAAGTAGAAGCATTGAAAGATAAATTAGGAACCAAAGCTTTGCCTACTGCTCAATTGTTGCTTACAGGAGCCAAAGCAAAATTGGTTGGAGAAAAAGGCAAAGGCGTGAGAACCATTGCCACGCTTTTCAATATTACCCGCATCTACAATACCGTGAGCGCCTTATCGTATATGCGCAGAGCTTATTCGTTATGTAAAGCTTACGCTACAGAACGCGAAGCTTTCGGACAACCCATTGCCAACCATTTGCTCTACAAAAAAAATCTTCGCGAACTCGAAATAACTTATCAAAGCAATGCATTGCTCACTTTCTTCATGACCCGCATTTTAGGAAAAGAAGAAACCAATATGGCTACCGAAAGTGAAAAAGCGCTGCTGCGACTACTCACTCCGGTTGCCAAACTTTTTACTGCCAAACATGCCATTGCTTCGGCTTCGGAACATATTGAAATGTTTGGTGGCTTGGGCTATCTAGAAGACAGCGGTATTCCTTCCATGCTACGCGATGCACAAGTGTTGAGTATTTGGGAAGGCACCACTAATGTGTTATCGCTCGATATGTTGCGTGCCATTGAAAAAGAAAACGGATGGACTGCTTTTGTTGAATTTGCCCGGGAAACCTTAAACGAAACCACTCATCCGGATTTAAAACAACAAAAAGAAATGGTTTCGAATAAATTCAAAACACTGTCGGATTTCATGAAATCGCAAACTTCGCAAGATGCAATAGTATCTGCCTCGAGAGATGTTGCTTTTTATTTAGCCGAACTCTCTATTGCTTTGCTTTGGCTGAATTTCCTGAATACCAATTTGAGCAATGAAAATTATTTTCAAGCTTTTGGTTACTGGCTGAAATATAAAATGAATGAAAGCCTGTTGCACAGTTCGGAAGTTTTGGGTTTGAACGGTAAAAAAGTTCCTGCCGCAGTTTGATATTGTTTAAAACTAAATGATGAATAAGTATTCTGTTTGTTTCAACTAAAATTATATTCCGCATCTTTCACTGCAATGATAACCATAGACCCTAAAGATATTTCAACTCCCGATTTTCATGCATTCATGTTGGGTGCGGTGTCGCCAAGACCTATTGCATTTGCAAGCACCATGAACGAAAACGGCTTACTCAATCTGGCTCCTTATAGTTTTTTCAATGCTTATAGTTCAAAGCCTCCCACTTTGGTTTTTTCATCGAACCGCAGAGTGCGCGACAATTCTACCAAAGACACTTATCACAATATCAAAGCCACAGGCGAAGTTGTAATCAATGCAGTGAGTTATAATATGGTGCGGCAAATGGCATTGGCAAGCATTGAATATCCAAGCGATGTAAATGAGTTTGAAAAAGCAGGATTCACTCCCCTACCCTCTGTTACCGTTAAACCTTTTCGGGTTGCCGAATCGCCTGCTCAATTTGAATGTAAAGTGAAGCAGATTATTGAATTAGGCGATGAAGGAGGGGCAGGTAATTTGTTTATTTGCGAAGTGCAACTGATGCATCTTCATAAAGCTGTGCTTAACGATAAAGGTAAAATTGACCCTCATAAAATTGATTTATGCGGGCGCATGGGAGACAACTACTATGTGCGTGCTTCGGGCAGCGCTGTTTTCCAATTGAATCAGCCGGTAAATAAAATAGGAATAGGTTTCGATAATCTGCCAGATAAAATAAAATTCAGTAAAGTGCTTACGGGCAATGATTTGGCTGAATTGGCTTCCGTAGAAAGTATTCCCGATGCTTCTGATTTTCAACCTGATAAAAATCTTCTTGAAGCTATTAACAACTCAGCAAATTCTGACAAAAAACAGGAAGTATTGCATATACATATCAGAAATCTTTTGCAACAAGGCGCTGCTGAAGATGCCTGGAAAACCTTGATATCGCTCAAGGAATATTAATAACCGCTATTTAACGGAACTGTTTTGAAGTTTTTTCTGTGCGCGTTTATGGTA
>CAZFFP010000093.1:0-11979 GCA_964518215.1 uncultured Chitinophagaceae bacterium | reverse complement strand
TGATAGAATCTTCGATAGGCTTGTTATTGCTAATATCACAGGATTATGACTAATTGCGGATATTCAAATAATTATTAATCCTTTTATTAACCAAAAATCATCTTAACAAATTATTCAACCTATTCATTTATCAATTTTTTCATCTTTTGGACCGTTCCACTGCTCTTATCAGTTAGCTAATTACCATAAAGAACTGGTTCTCTCAGGATCTGAACACATACAAGGACTACTTTCACAAGAACCCTGTTGTTCCAAGTCTTCCCGCATAGCCTTGTGCATTGCCGGGGCGACTTGGAATGATAAATGAAATAGTAAGTCTTTGACCCCTGTTGTTCCAAGGTTCCCGCATAGCCTTGTGCATTGCCGGGGCGACTTGGAATGATAAATGAAATAGTAAGTCTTTGACTTACTCTACACTAAATTAAAAAACTTATAGGCAACTCACTTAACTCGCCACAATAAGCTCCCGCACTTGGTTGTAGGTAATCATATTGCTAAAGTGATAAAAATTTTGTTTTCGATGGAAATATTTTTGTTCAGAAAACTTCTTTTTCTATTTCGCTTGCTGCGGCTATACTGCTAAGGCTTACTTTTGCCTCACAAATATTCATATTCATGAGCCAATCGTTGCTAACAAATTATTTCAAACGTTTCCGTTTTATTGCTATTCTTGAAGGCATTTCATATTTACTGTTATTGTTTATAGCCATGCCTTTAAAATATTTTGCCGGAATGCCCGAAGCAGTGAAATATGTAGGTTGGGCGCATGGAGTTTTCTTTATTTTTTTCCTGTTGGCACTTTTACAGGTTTGGATTCTGAAGCCCTGGAACATAAGCAAAGTAATTGTTGCCTTTATTGCTTCGCTGCTGCCTTTCGGAACTATTATCATGGACCTGGAGTGGAAAAAAGAAGGGTGAGAAACGGTGGATATTTCTTCTGTTTGCGAAAAAATTCAAAACGTTAACTTTACTTCGTTCAAACCATCACATGCACCCCGAATATCAATATCTGAATCTACTGCGCGATTTATTAGAGAAAGGCAATCGCAAAAGCGATCGCACCGGAACCGGCACTTACAGTTTGTTTGGCTATCAGATTCGGTTCGATTTGTCGCACGGATTTCCGCTGCTTACCACCAAAAAACTTCATGTTAAAAGCATTATTCACGAGTTGTTGTGGTTTTTAAAAGGCGATACCAATATTGCTTATCTGAAAGAACATGGTGTGCGCATTTGGGACGAATGGGCAGATGAAAACGGAAATCTCGGACCTGTGTATGGTAAGCAATGGAGAAGCTGGGAAGGCGCTAACGGTAAAACCATTGACCAGATTTCCGTAGCGATAGAACAAATCAAAACCAATCCCGATTCGCGCAGAATTATTGTAAACGCCTGGAATGTAGCCGAGATAGAAGATATGGCTTTGGCACCGTGCCACTGCCTTTTTCAGTTTTATGTAGCAGACGGAAAATTGAGTTGTCAGCTCTATCAGCGTAGTGCCGACACCTTTCTGGGCGTGCCTTTCAATATTGCTTCTTATGCTTTACTTACTTTAATGATGGCTCAGGTATGCGGATTGAAGCCCGGTGAGTTTGTGCATACTTTTGGCGATGTGCATTTATATTCAAACCATGTGGAACAGGCGCAGTTACAGATGAGCCGCGAGCCGCGCCCTTTTCCGCAATTAAAAATAAATCCTGATGTGAAATCTGTTTTTGATTTCTGCTTTGAAGATTTTGAACTCACCGACTATCATCCGCATCCGCACATTAAAGCCGAAGTGTCGGTGTAAATCGGCACGATATGTTGCAGTAATTCCCCTTGTTTTTTTATTGACTTATAGAAGTTCTGCTCGCAGAAACAGACATTTTATTTCATTGTAACCTTTTAACCTTATAACTTTATAACCCTTCTATGACCAATATAATTGTTGCCATATCGAACAACCGTGTTATAGGCAAAGACAACCAATTGCTTTGGCGGATGCCTGCCGATTTGAAATATTTTAAATCGCTCACGCTGGGGTATCCGATTATAATGGGCAGAAAAACTTTTGAATCTATCGGAAAGCCCTTGCCGGGCAGATTGAATATTGTGGTTACAAGAAATCCTTCAGCCCTCAGATTTCAGCCTTCAGAAATACTGATATTTGATTCGCTTGAAGAAGCCATAGCATCGGCAAAAAAACACGATAACGAAATCTTCATTATTGGTGGCGGAGAAATATACAAACAGGCATTGCCGTTCACCAACAGAATTTATCTCACAAAAGTTGACACGGAAGTGGAGGGCGACACCTTTTTTCCCGAATTGACCGATGAATGGCAAATAGAATCTGAGCAACATTTTAAAGCCGATGAAAAAAACCCTTTTAATTATTCCTTTTTAATCTACCACAAAAGACCGAATTAGCAATTAATTACATACTTTTGCCTTTCAAAATTGATATTTATGAAATCATTCACTCTGATATTAGCCCTATTGCTCACTACTTTGAGCCTGTTTCCCGGATGCAAAAAATGGCGCGACAACAAAGAGCCGCTCACGGCTATCAATAACGCTTTAGCCGAATCGTCTTATCTCGATGTTTTCAGAATTGTAACAGAATATACCCGCATTTATGAAGGGGGTGGTTTTCAAACCGACAACTGCGCAAGCATTACTGTTGGAACTACAGGAGGAACTTTTCCCGTGTCGCTCAACCTTGACTATGGCGCTGAAGATTGCGGTGAGTTTTACAATATTAAGCGCAGAGGTTCCCTTCAAATTTTATTAAACAAACATTTCAGCGAAACCGGTGCTACGGCTTTAGTTTCTTTTAACGGATTTTATGTTAATGGAAGCATGGTGGGGGGCAGCGTTACCATTACTCACAAAGGAATGGTAGATGGCAAGGCAGAATATTCGCTTGTGATAGAAAACGGCATTATCACCGAAAGCACTGAAGGCATTATTTCTTATGCCTGTAATCGCACGCTTATAAGAGTTGTAGGAGAAAACACGCTACCTTTTGTTTGGGACGATGTATATGAAATTACAGGCACTGCATCAGGAGTTAATACCGATGGAAGAAGTTTTGAGGAAACCGTAAAAGAAGCACTCACCTTCACTATGGATTGCCGCTGGATTACAAAAGGCAAATCTGAAATTGTTCCTGACGACAGAAAAACCATCAGCATAGATTACGGAAACGGCACTTGCGACAACAAAGCAGAAGTGGAGATTGGAAAAAGAAAAATCAGTGCTTCTGCTAAGTAAAGTGAGCAAGGGCTTAAACCTCAATGTGATTCTGGCATTGGTAAACTAATTTAGAATTCTGCCAAATGAATGAGTCATAATGAAGTAATTATGAAACTTCAGATATTATGCTTCTTTCAGGAAATCTAATTCCTCTGTTGCATATTCAAAAGTTCTAAAGGACTGATGTATCCGGTTGTAGAAAATTCTTGAATGCTCACTATTTCGCTATTAATGGAATGAATAATTTGATTGAATAATTCTTTTCCGGTATTAGATGTGGTGATTATTTCGAGTGGCAAAGCATTGATTTTGTTGGCAATAAGATACCCCATGACGGGATTAGATTTTAAAATCACAGGTAACTGCTCAGTTTTCAAAGGATATGTTTTGGCTACGAAACAAACAGTAGTTTTATCGGCAGCAATAAGTATAATCTCTTCAGCATCGAAGCCTGCAATGTTTTTGGTTTTACCTGTATAAGTATGTTTTATATATGGCATCTTTTCTTCCGAAACGGGTATCACTGCATCGTAAGCTACTTTTTGCCCATTGGTTTCAGCAAGAATTTTGGCGCGGGTGTCGGTTGCGTTGGCAATAATTTTATATTGAGTTTCATTGCCTTTGGTCTTCGATGAATAGAAAAGCGCATGTCTGTCTCCTTTCATTTTCCAAATAATTTCAGAATTTTCACCCTTAATAAAATCGTTCATCGAGAGATGCACCACGCCCTCAAAATTCTGGGCATGAGCCAAAGAAGCTGTTACAGCGAAAAAAAATATTGTGATGATACGTTGTGAAGCATGTTTCATAAGCAAGGTAAAGTTAATCGAAAATGTTTCAGGTAATTCTGTTAGCCGAATAATTAAATTATAGGCAGCGCATTATGGCAGGTATGGGTTTGTTCTTTTAAGAATAAAAACCTTTGGTTTTGTGGTTGAGGATTTCAATCATGAAAATAAAGAACACTCAAAAATAGTCTTGTGCCTACTATATCGTTTTAGTTGATGCTATATGGCGTAGTAAAAACCTATATACATTTTTATCAATTCCTAAGAACAGACTTAAAAAACCATTAGTTTCGCATCCATTATGAATGCAGATATCATTAATAAATACGAAGTGGTTATTGGGCTTGAAGTCCATGCACAATTGCAAACCAAAAGCAAGGCGTTTTGTAGCGATGCCACCGATTTCGGCTCCAGCCCCAACACGCAAATCAGTCCCATTACTTTAGGACATCCGGGCACTTTGCCAAAGTATAACACCAAGGCTTTAGACTATGCGATAAAAATGGGTTTAGCATGTCATTGCAATATTACAGAGTTGAATATTTTCGCCCGAAAAAATTATTTCTATGCTGACCTACCCAAAGGCTATCAGATTTCACAATTCAATACACCACTTTGCACCGATGGCTTTGTAGAAATCGAATTGGATGGTGTTGTAAAAAAAATCAACCTTACCAGAATTCATTTGGAAGAAGATGCAGGAAAAAGCATTCACGATATTGACCCTTATTATTCACTTATTGACCTCAACAGAGCAGGCGTTCCTTTAATAGAAATTGTTACCGAGCCTGATATTCGTTCTTCAGATGAAGCCTATCAATATCTTACAGAAGTTAGAAAATTAGTGCGCTATTTAGATATTTGTGATGGCAATTTGGAAGAAGGAAGTATGCGTTGCGATGCCAATGTATCTGTAATGTTGAAAGGCGCAAAAGAATTTGGCAATAAGGTAGAGGTGAAAAACATGAACTCTATCAGAAACGTGAAGCGCGCTATTGACCACGAAGTGTTGCGCCAGATAGAAATGGTTGAAGCCGGTGAAACCGTGCAACAGGACACCCGCAGTTTCGATGCCGTAAACGGCACCACCTTCTCGATGCGCAGCAAAGAAATGGCTCATGATTATCGCTACTTTCCCGAACCCGATTTGCCACCTTTGAAAGTTTCAAAACAAATGTTGGATACGGTGAGAAACGAAATGCCGGCTTTACCAAAAGAGTTGATGCAGAAGTTTCAAAATGAATTTGGTTTATCTGAATACGATTCGAAAGTGCTTACTGACGATAGAGCAGTGGCGCAATATTTTACTCAATTGGCAACATTGAGCGGCAATTACAAATCGGCAGCCAACTGGGTAATGGTGAGTGTTAAATCATACCTGAATGAAAACGCCATTGAGTTGAGCGAATTTAAAATTTCGCCACAAAAACTTTCAGAACTTATTGCCTTGATAGATTCCGGAATGGTTAGCCATTCGGCAGCTTCACAAAAAATATTTCCTGAAATGATAAATCAACTCGAAAAATCGCCCGAACAATTAGCCCGAGAACTGAATGTGATTCAGCAATCAGATGCAGGCGAAATTGACAAATACATTCAGGAAGCACTGCTGCGATTCCCTGATAAAGTGCAGGAATACAAAAATGGCAAGAAGGGCTTGTTGGGCTTGTTTATGGGCGAAGTCATGAAACTTTCTAAAGGTAAAGCCGACCCGAAGGTGGCTACTCATTTGCTCGAAAAGGCTTTGGAACAATAATAGAGTTCTTCGGAAAATAGATTTTTAAACTTTCCTCTCCCTAAATCCCTCTCCAAAGAGAGACCATTGAAATATTTCCCGAAGAATTCTAATGCTGCTATGGAATAGGCACAAAAAAAACGGCACGTGTTTACGTGCCGTTGAAAATTTACCAAAATGTTTTTTTAATTAGAGAGATACTCTCTCAAGCCGTTTTTCTTGGCAGCCGCTCTGAGCTTTGAAAGGGCTTTGTCTTTGATTTGACGCGCTCTCTCGCGGGTCAAACCGAGATGTTCGCCAATGTCTTCAAGAGTCATTTCGTGCGGAACGCCAATTCCGTAGAACAATTGAAGTACGCTTCTTTCGCGGTCGGTCAAAGAATCGAGTGCGCGGGTAGTCTCAGTGTTCAACGAAGCATCATAAGTCATGTGCTTGTCGGCTCTGGTAGCGCCTAAATTTTCGAGAACATCCAATAAGGTGCCTTCTTCGCCCTCCTGAAAAGGAGCATCCATGGAAACCGGACGGGTTGAAACAGAGAGAGTGCTTTCAATTTCATCGGCAGACATGTCGAGAATTTGAGAAAGTTCTTCCGGAGTCGGAGCCCTTTCAAATTCTTGTTCCAAATCGGAAAACGCCTTGTTGATTTTAGAAAGCGAACCTACTTTGTTCAACGGCAAACGCACCAAACGGCTGTTTTCTGCCAACGCCTGCATAATAGACTGACGAATCCACCATACGGCATAAGAGATAAACTTGAAGCCTTTAGTCTCGTCAAATTTTTGCGCGGCTTTTACCAAGCCAAGGTTACCTTCATTAATCAGGTCGTTGAGCGACATGTTGTTGTTTTGATACTGTTTTGCAACAGATACAACGAAACGAAGATTGGCGCGCACCAATTTTTCAAGGGCTTTTTGCTCTCCCTTTTTGATTCTTTTTGCCAAGTCCACTTCCTGTTCGGGAGTAAGGAGGTCTTCCTTACCGATTTCCTGAAGATACTTTTCTACGGAGTCACTTTCCCGGTTGGTAATGGATTTGGTAATCTTGAGTTGACGCATTTACTATTGATTTTGGTTAAGAAAAAAATTCGTTCAATTTTTGGTCAGGCACTATAACGAATGCCTACCGTTCTTGTTGTGTAAGGTATTTTTTTTTGGATGGAAAGTCAAAGAAATTCATGGAACAATTCGGAAACAAATTCTAAAACACTGACCATCAGCAAATAGTTCTGAATGCAAAACAATAATGTATCAACATTTGTGTGCGCAATCAGGATTTTTACAAACGGATTGCGAAACTAAGTAAACGGCAATACCTGACAAAATTTATTTTGTAGGCTTTATGACGTATACAACATCTGCTTTAGGATATTGGTTAAGGCTTATTTAATCATTTATATATTTGATTTTTACTATTTTACGCATTTTATATTATCTATATATTAATTGAAATTTGAAAAAATAAATCCTTTTACACAAAACTACTTTTTTGTGTTATTTATTTATGTAGCTTTAAACCTTTCTTAACGTTAAATAAATACCAAAATGATTAAAAACTTTTTAGCCATCGCTATATTGCTGTTGACTTTTTCTTTTGAAAGTGTTGCTCAAAACTGTGATGGGCAACGCTACCGCGACCAAATTTTTACTATTGTAGACGTTACTGAAGTTACTTACACTACTGCTAACAACACCAACCTCAAAATGGATATTTATCAGCCTCAGGGTGATGTAGCGGTGAACAGACCCCTAATTGTATTAGCACATGGAGGAAGTTTTGTTGGCGGAAGCAAAACTCAGGATAATGTAGTAGTGGCATTGTGTCAAAATTTTGCAAAACGCGGATATGTAACTGCATCTATCAATTATCGTTTGGGCAACCCTCTGAATATGCTAACCACTAATGGAGCTATCGAGGTGGTAATGAAAGCCATTAGCGATGGTAAAGCAGCAGTGCGCTATTTCAGAAAAGATGTTGCTGAAAACGGAAATACTTTTAAAATCAATCCAGATTTAATTTTCATTGGTGGCAATTCGGCAGGAGCAGTACTTGCGATGCACTATGCATATATTTCATCAGTAAGTGAAACCCCTCAGAATATTCAAACTATAATGAACGCTAACGGTGGCATAGAAGGCAACAGCGGAAATGCAGGTTATTCTTCAGCTATTTCAGGCGTCATTAATCTTGCAGGTGGACTGAATCAGGTAGATTTCATTAATAACGGAGAGCCCCCGGTTATTTCTTTTCATGGCAGTACCGACAATGTGGTTCCGTATAATTGTGCTAATGCACAAGGTGGTGCAACTCCTGTGATATTGTGTGGACTTGGCGCAATGCAACCCCGTCTTACTTCCGAAGAAATTGTTCATGTTAGTAAGGTGTATCAAGGACTAGGACACACTCCTTGGCAAACCAATAGCACTATGATGGCAGAAATAGATTCCATGGTAAGTAGCTTTCTGTATGATTATGCTTGTGACGGATCTGTTAGTATTGAAGAGAAAATTTCTGAAACTCAAATTTCAGTTTATCCGAATCCGACAAGAAATACCTTAAACATTAAATCAGAAAAATACTTTGAGAAAATAGAAGTGTTTGATTTTATGGGAAGAAAAGTTTTTGAAGATTTAGCAACAAGCAATTATTTAACTATCAATACATCTTCGTTCCGTTCGGGCGCGTATTTGATGCGGGTTTCTGTTTCTGGTAATGTTTTGGCTTCCAAAAGAATTATTATCGAATAAGATTGAACGTTTTTAAAATCACATTTTTTAAATTGATTAATTTTGCACCGCACTCTAAAGTTGCGGTGCTTTTTTTTGATGTTAGCCAAATGGCCCCGTAGTTCAATGGATAGAATAAGAGTTTCCTAAACTCCAGATAGCAGTTCGATTCTGCTCGGGGCTACTAAAAAGATTAATGCATTAAGCCAATTATGATTTCTACAAGCATTATTTTGAAAGCAACATCTACACTCTTCAATATTATGGTAACAGAGCTTTAAAAAGATTTAAAGTGTTCGATTATTTAGAAGGTTCATCATTTTCCAAATTGCAAGCTTTATGCTATCAGCAATTCTTTGCCTATAACCTTCACCTTTAATATTCAAATTAGGTTTGTGTTGCTTTAAGTAAATCAAATACCTTTCAAAGTAAGGATACAACAAAGGGTCTTCTCTGTCTAAAAAACTTTGAATAGTGGTATTATTGAAGTGAATAAAAATAATATCATATTTTCCGTCTATCAAAACATTAAGCCCGCTTTTCACTCTCTTGCATACGTCTTTATTCCACTCTGCTACATTACAACCCTTGTGAGAAAGTATAAGGGTTTTCGGTTCGATAATTGGAAACAAATCAAGATACTTTTGGTCATCAAATAAGCCCCGCATAGAATTTTTTTCGCAACGATACAAACAGCACTTCGCCCACCACAACATAATATCGGCTGCGTTTTTATGCACTCCTAAAAACCCGGCATTATACAATCCTACTCTAAAATTAGCTTCAAGCCAATTCTGCTTTTTTTCCGGATTAATTGAATAATGGTGTGGTGTGAGTATAAGATGATAATCGTTGAAATAATTAAATAAAAAAGCAAAATCTCCAAAAAATGCAATATCGTTATCCAGATAAATAACTCTTTCTAAAGCTTGTTCCTGAAAAAGATAATTGATAAATAACGATTTGAATGACCATCTCAATCTGTCTGCATTGCCTATATATTTCTTGCTAATTTTTTCAGAAAGAGGATTTTTGATATTGCTCCGCAGATAGTATTTCAAACCAATTTGTTGATGCTGCTGAAATGGCTCAACAGAATCTGCATCGGTAATCAATACATGCATCACAACGTCCTCTTGCTGTTTTTTCAGCGAATCGAAAAGTGCAAAAACCTTAAATAGGTGACTGGTAGTGGATATGGTGCAAAAATGAAAAGTCATTAATAATTGTTTACTCAAAAATTCGATACATCGTTACTCATTTCTGCTAAACGAAAACGCATCAACAGACAATCAAAAATATCAAAATGTACGGTATGTTCTGTGCTAAGTTATTTAATTAAACCAAACGTAATGATTTTGGCAAACTATACATTCAGAATGCAATCTCACTAACTAATAATTTACGGAATAAAAAAATCAATATTCAGCAGTCTGTTTTAGATATTTACAAGAATGTGTTTACCAATTCGATTAACTAAATACTACTGTAAATCAATTTGTACACATGCGATGAAGGAGTCTTAATCCACCCTAAAACATGTAATATTATTATAATTAAAAATTGGCGTCTTTTGTGATATGTGCCATATTTCTTCATTTCTTGGTTACTGATAAACTCTTAAGAGTAAGTTTCGTGAAATTATTCTTTCATAAACACACCTTTCTTTCCTTCCGATGTCGTATTGTCAATCATTAAGTAGTTTTTAAAAATACTTGCTATACCCTAAAATTGCATGTGCATTAAAATTTCTCCAATATCTCCACCACCTTGTGTTGCTTGTGCAAGCGGGCAGTTTCGAGCGCAGTTAAGCCATCGAATACTGAACTGATGTGAGGGTTGGCTCCATGTTGCAATAAAAATTCCACAATAGTATAATGGCCATTTTGAGCACTTTCAATCAAAGGAGTGCTGAGTATTTCGGGATGCTGATAGTTAGGGTCAATACCTGCTTGGATATAATATGATACTAATTCTAAATCGCCAATACAGGCAGCATGAAACAATTGTTTCCAATCTCCTCCCGACATATATGCTGTTTTAATTTTGAATTGAAATTAGCAAGATATGCTGAACTTAAGCATTCATTTATCAGAATTGGATGCCTGAAAAAATTCACTTGTTTTAAAAAAACTAGGAGTTGATTCGATTTGCTCACGGCTCTGCGGGAATGCCTCAAAAAAAGAGCGCAAAAGGAATAACAGGAGTTACTTTCTTTTTTATCTTGTTGAACTATATATAAAAATCAACAGCATCGGTTACAAATTATCAAAATCATATTGAGAAATGCAATTGTCCTGCAATAGAAGTAAAATGAACAAGCGCATATTGTATGCGTTTGCCTTGATTTTTGTATTTATAAATTTAATCGCCTTTTTTCATGCGTATAAGTTTACACACTTCGCTGAAAACAATACTTCAAAAACAAAAAGTCAGGTGAAACTTTCTCCTTTTGAAAAAGCCAAAACGTTACTCTTTGGCATTTCCAACCCCCGTCCGGAAAATTATTTACAGCCACAACAAACCTTTGAAACCGTTGCACTTAAAAGCAATGTCAAATTAGAGTCTTGGATTATCAAAACCGAAAATGCCAAAGGAACCTTTATTTTGTTTCATGGCTACGGAGGCAAAAAATCTTCGATGCTCGACAAGTCTGATGAAATTCTAAAGCTCGGCTATAATACTTTTCTAATAGACTTCATGGGTTCGGGCGGCTCAGAAGGCAATCGCACTACAATTGGTTTCGAGGAAAGTATGCAAGTGAAAACAGCATACGATTATATTGCGGCTCAAGGCGAGTCAAACATCTATTTGTTTGGCACCTCTATGGGTGCTGCTGCCGTGTTGAAATCACTGCATGATTATTCATTCAATCCTTCAGGCATCATCATTGAGTGTCCGTTCGGCTCATTGTATGAAGCCGTATGTGTCAGATTCGAAAATATGGGGGTTCCTGTTTTTCCTATGGCAGGCTTACTTACATTTTGGGGTGGTGTGCAAAATGGTTTTTGGGCTTTTGAGCACAATCCTTCCAACTATGCCAAAAAAGTATCTTGCCCTACACTGCTTCTATATGGCGAACTGGATGAAAAAGTTAAGATAAAAGAAACAAACGCAGTTTACGAAAACCTCAGAGGCAAAAAACATCTCAAAACCTATCCGCTATCAGGTCATGACAACTATCTGACTCATTACCGAGAAGAGTGGGCTGAAGATATCAAAAACTTTCTCGAAGCATACTGAACTGTTGCATTTCACTTATTCATACATACAGCAAACACCAAAGCTCCCAACCCGAAAAAAACAAAGTCGAAATAGTCTTTTACAAATTCAACAGACCAAAGCGGAAATAGAAATTCGGAAATAAAACTCACCAATAAAGTAGCGGCAGCCATGTGTGAAAATGGCAGCTTGTAGTGTTCGTTTTTCCAAAAAAACTTTCGTTCCCAAAGTAATCCGTGAAGCAGAATGGGCATACACAAAAAATTATCGA
>CAZFFP010000092.1:0-12244 GCA_964518215.1 uncultured Chitinophagaceae bacterium | reverse complement strand
GGATTTTCGTGTAATATCAGAAAACACCAAGCGGAGGGAGAGGGATTCGAACCCCCGGACGACTTTCATCGTCAACAGTTTTCAAGACTGCCGCATTAAACCGCTCTGCCATCCCTCCGCGTGCGAAGATACGAAAAGGGTTTATTCGTAAAAGTTTTGCCGGAAAATATTTTTAGCAACATCAATAATGCTTTTCCGGAAACGGAGAAGCCTATTGGCAAAGTGTTTCAAGCGTTTTCTTTATCAGCTTGTCAACGGCTGTAGCGCCATCTTTACTGAATTTTTGAAGCACACGGTTGGCTACAATCACGCTCAGTGAGCAACAACGGTGTCCCAATAAATGTCCCAGTCCGTATATCGCTGAAGTTTCCATTTCAAAGTTTAAAATTTTTCTGCCTTCAAAATCAAACGAATGCAGCTTTGCTATAAATCCATCTATGGCGGGTTGCAGGCGCAAGATCCTTCCCTGCGGACCATAAAAACCATTACAGGTAACAGTAATGCCCTGATGAAAGCTCTCAGAAAACAATTGCGTTAACGAATCATTTCCTTCAGCATAATAAGGCAAAACAGGAGATTGTATGTGTTTAATAAATGAGTCGAGAACAGGCTTGTTAACCCAATCGTTTTGGTAATAATGAAGCACGCCATCCATACCAAAAGCGGCATCTGAAACCACAAAACTATCTACTCCGAGAAATTCCTGAAGCCCGCCTGAAGTGCCTACGCGAATAATTCGCAAAGAAGTGTGTTGCGGTTTTATTTCACGCGTCTTTAAATCAATATTTACTAGGGCATCTAGTTCGTTGAAAACAATATCAATATTGTCGGGACCAATTCCTGTAGAAACAACGGTAAGTCTTTTGTTTCCTAAATATCCGGTATGTGTTACAAATTCCCGATGTTGTTTCCGCACTTCTATCTTGTCGAAATACTTAGATACTTCCCCCACCCTATCCGGGTCGCCCACAGTAATAATGGTTTCGGCTATATCTTCGGGCAGCAGATTTAAATGATATACACTGCCGTCTTTGTTTAATACCAATTCAGATTCGGGGATGACTTTTGTCATAATCAGCAATATTAAAAATCATTCTTTTAATAGGTGTTGTAACATTATTTTTGCACTATAATTCATCAATAATAAACAATCAAAACAAATTTTTATGGCTGAGCTGCTAAAATTTAATCTTAAAAAAATTCTGGTTCCAACCGATTTCTCAGAATTATCAACTACCGCTTTAAAATATGCGGCATCCATGGCAAAACATTCAGACGCTGAAATCATATTGTTGCACGTACTACAACCTTATGAGCATGAAGCCATCCTCAACAATATTATTGATTTTAAGTCAACTGTTCAGAAAGCCATTGAGGAAAAACTCAACGACATTAAATCGTCTAATCCCGATTTATTGGGTATTCCGGTAAGAGTAAAAATTACCGAAGGAAAAATTTACGAAGAAATAGAAAAAATTGCTTCACAGGAAGAACTCGACCTCATCGTAATGGGCACTCACGGTGCCGGTGGTTTAGGCGATTTGGAAAAATTCATCTTGGGTTCTAATTCCTACAGAACTGTAAGTATTTCGCAATGCCCGGTAATTACTTTGCGCCAAGTGAAAGACAAAATAAAATACGACAACATTGTTTTACCGCTCGATATGACCAAGCAAACCGTGCAAAAAGTAGATACTGCCATTAAAATTGCTAAAGTTTTAGGCTCTACTTTGCATGTGGTTTCGGTAACTTCTTTTACCGATGAATTCAGATTTGACTTGAAAGAAATCAAAAACCAATTAGACGAAGTGGTTGACAAAGTAAAAAGTGTAGGTGTTCCGGTGATTAGTAAAATGTTGCGTCATGATGATATTTCCAATTCAATTCTCGATTATGCCAAAGAAGTGAATGCCGACTTAGTAATAATTATGGTGCGTCAGGAAAGCCGCATTAATGATTTGGTGTTAGGCTCCAGCGCTCGTAAATTGGTTGCCGAATCAAAGGTTCCGGTGTTGAGTTTACGCCCTTCAGCATAAATTTTCGATCATAAATTTTGAGGAAGCAATACGTATCTTAGCTTCGATGCGTTTATTGCTTCCTTTTTTATTTCTTTTCTGCGGAACATTCGCTTTTGCTTCCGCAAACTATGACTTCAACAATGAAGCGCAAATTATTTATTCAGATATTATTTCGGGAAAAATTCCTGCTGCCGAAAAAAAAATAGCAGCCTTTCATTCAAAGTATCCCGATAACAAACTCTATCTCTGGTTAGACGATTTTCGCGAATTCATGGAAGTGTATCTGCTGGAAACAGAAACCAGCTTTGCCAAATACATCAGCAACAATGCCCGCAGAACCAAAGCCTTGAAAAAGCATGCTTACGATAACGCTTTTTACCGTTATGCCCTAACAGAAAATTATTTGCATCTCGCGTTTGTGCAATTTCTTTCTGAAGAATATGTGTCGGGTTTTTGGAACATGCGCAAGGCGTTTTCCATTGCTGAAGAAAACCAAAAACTACACCCCGACTTTTTGCCCAATCTGAAAAACATGGCGTTGGTGCAGGCTTTGGGCGGCATGTTACCCGCAAAGTATCATTGGCTGATAAGTTTTCTCGGTATCTCTCCTAATCTCGAAGCCGGACTTGCCTCGCTTCGGAAAATTTCGGGCAATAATGCCCTCGAAAACTTTACTCAAAACGAGGCTTTATTGATTTACGGAACTTTGCTTTTTTATACCGGAAACGATAAAGAAGCGGCTATTGATTTTTTTAAATCGAAAAAATTTCCGCAGCCCGATAACCTCACAGGCATTATCGCCTGCGCTAACCTGATGCTGCACGGAAACCACAATGCCGATGGCATGATTTTGTTGCAAAATATTCCCAAAGACAGTAGCTATATAAGTGTGCCTTACACCGAATATTTACTCGGACTTGGGTTATTACAGCAGTTGGATAAAAAAGCCAAAACGCATTTCAGCAATTATATTATTCAAACAACAAGCAAGCATCTGCTCAAAAGCGCCTTTCATAAAATTGCTTGGAGTCATTTGGTGAATAATAATGAAGAAGGCTATGAACACTATATGCAAAAAGTTTCTTTAGCGGGTAAAATCCTGCGCGAAGCCGACAAGCAGGCTCAAAGAGAATATGAGCAAAAGCAAATGCCTCATAAAGAACTGCTCAAAGCGCGTTTGCTGTTCGATGGAGGCTACTACTTGCGTGCCGAAAATATGCTAAATGCACTTCAGGAAAATAACTTCCATCAGGAAAAAGACAAAGTGGAATGGATATACAGAAAAGCGCGCCTATCGGAAAAAACAGGAAACGAAGCTGAAGCCGAAAAACTATACAAAGCCACTATTGATACCGGCATTAGTCTGCCTTATTATTTTGCCGCCAATGCCGCATTGCATTTGGGCTATTTGTATGAGAAGCAAAACAAAATAAACGAAGCCATAGACGCTTATGAAAAATGTATTTCGTTAAAAAACCATGAATATGCCGCCAGTATGGAACAAAAAGCTAAAGTGGCTTTGGAAAGATTGCGTTGATTCTTGCACTTAAATTTTCTGCAAAAAAAAATCATACTAATCTTTATATCATATAAATCACACTAAATTCGACAATAACATCTTATCTGTAATTATGAAAAAAGGATTACTTTTTGTTTTCTATCTGCAATTAATTTTCAGCCATCTGTATTCACAAAACCAGCAGGCAAATCTTGAAAAATACTGGAGCTATCGCGCAAGGTTTTTAAATGAGTTTATACAAGTGGGCGACCAACAAGGAATGAGTATGCCCGCTACGCGGAAAGATACCATACAGCAATTACAGGTGTGGGGCGACAACACGATTATGCTGGGATGGTATATGAGTATGCTCGCTACTGAACATTATTTATTGTCGAATCAGCAAAAATTTTCGGGCTATGATAATAATGACACGGCAGCATTAACCGCCACCGAAAACGAATTGTATTATGCACTTAAAGGATTAAGACGATTGGATGAAACTGCTGAAATTTCGTTCCCTTCGCCTTGCGATAGTTTAGGTTTGATACGAAATGGTTTCTTCATTCGCGATGATGTGCCTGCCGATTTTCATACGCACTTTGCCAACATCAGCACTGTGAAATCAGACTTCACAAGCACCAATGTGTATGATAACGAAATGAGCCAGGACCAGGTTTACCACTTGCTTACGGGACTGGCAATGATAAAGAAATTTGTTCCTTCCACGCTGGTGGTAAACGGTATGAACATCCGCCAAGAAGCTGTAGAACAGGCATTGCTGATGGTGGAATGGATGAGCCGCGATGCTTGGGTAATAAAAAATCCGGCTTGTCTAGTGTCGGGTGTTCCGAAGAATGTAGCGCGGGGCGAAAATGCCTTTTTGTTTTCGCACGGACTGAATGAAATGGTGAAATATATGAGTGACGGAACGGTGAATTATGATGTCGATGTGCAATCAACAGCCACCACGGTGTGGAACTCGCTGAATGTGCCCACCAACCCGGGCTATAATAATATAGATAACCTTCACATGGCGATGACCATTGCTGCCGTAGGGCAAGGTTGGGGCAACGGAACACTTGCTGCGCTGATAGATTTAAGCACCATAAATAAATGGTCGGCCTACCCGATGATGTATTGTTTGTTGTATGACGATACCGCTTCGGCAGGCTTCCCCGTTTTTCGTGATACGCTGAATATCTGGACGGAAGCCATGTTGCACGAAGCGCCCGTGCAGGGTCCCTATTCAGATTATCCCGACTCGGTGGCGCATGGCTATGCGGTTTGGAATAGATTTACCCGCGCACGGGCCACGCATTATATCGGCATCTCGGGCAACATGAAAAATAAATTCAGCGGTATTGATTATATGACACTGCACAATCTGTATTATGCGCTCTCCCCTTCTAAATGGATTTCGACTGTTGGAATAAAAAACATTGGTAGTAATGATGCAATGAATATGAAGCTCTATCCGAATCCCGCGAAAGATTTTTTTATTGTTGAAGCGAAGAATAATTCTGCCGGGAACATTGAAGTAACAATGTATAACGCCATTGGTCAGCAAGTGTATCAATCGGCAATGATGCATACACAGAAAATAGATGTTCGTGATTTTCCGCAGGGATATTATCAGTTGATATTTAGGGATGAAGATGGGGGAAGGATGAGAAGGGGGGTGATAGTGGGGAGGTGATGTTAAATATTTTTTTTAATTGAAATAAAATCTACGGAAGATATTAAGGAAGCCTCTTTAATAAGTAGCATTGCCAAGTCATCATAAATCCGAAAAGAACCGAAAAAAGGATTTGTAGTGGCTGTCGGGTTCTATTTCATAAGTATTACAAAATAGCGAGGAGGGATATTGCTTTGTTAAAACAAACTCCCCTGTTCTTTCCCGCCTGTATCTTTTTTCTTTTTTTCTTTCTCGTTTTCTTTCTCGTCATCCATATCCCATTCAATCTCGGTTCCGATTTTCATACCATCAGATTTTTCGGGTTCTATCTTTTGAATTTTGGATTTTGAGTTTTCTTCTCCTTTGTCTCTTGCCCCTTGTCCCTTGTCCCTCACTTTCTTAATTAATCCCGCTTTCGCAATAGGGCTTTCTTCCATGTCCTCCAGTTCCTGCTCGTAAGTTTCGCCATCGCCAAAATCGAGTTCTGGCAGTTCGGTTTGTGGCGCTTCATGCACTTTATATTCTTCCGTGCTTAACAAAACTGCTTTTCTCACTTTGTTTAAAGAGAGGCGGTTGCCTTGCGCTTTCCATCCTTTTATATCAATGAAAGTATCTAAGTTGATGACTTCTTTTTCTACCGCTTTGCCTTTCTGCACCGATAGTTCCACGGTTACATTCACTCCGGTGGAAGCTACTAACAATTGCGAATCTTTATGCTCGGTGATGAAACTATATTTGCTTCCGGTTTTGGTAGTTTCTATCAAAAATCGTTTCACGAAGTGATGTTGTTTTTCGCCATCGAAATACACCACCGAAACAGGTTTTTCGGCAATGAATTTTTCGAGCACCACTATATCGTTCATTTCATAGCGGTTGGTAAATTCAAAAGAAGTGAGTTCATAGGAGCCGTCTTTGAATATCACTAAAATTTTGTCTTCGCCTTTGAAAGTGCCTAACAACCGTCCGCGCTTTTCATCGTTCAGTCTGCCTACGGTTTCATCTAAATACACTTCCATTCCGCCTAAGGTAGAAACGCCCGCCACTTTCAGTATTACTTTTCGCACAGGATATTTAGTAAGGATATTTCCGCCCGCGCCACGTCCTTTAATTTCCAAAGTAGAAAAATCGAAATCGAACACTTTCTTTTTGGCTGCGCTGCCTTGTGAAAGTTGAATATTGATAATTTCTGCTTCTCCATTCGGATTGGAAGTAATGTAGAGCAACTTGCTGCCTTTGGCGCCTTTCGTAACATCATACTCTTTATCGCGGGTAATGCCTGTAACGGTGAAGCGTTTCACATACGTGCGTTTGCTTCCGCCATCAATATAAACGGCATTATACACCCTGCGCTCATCGCCTTTCTTCCACACACCTGCATAGAGAATGTCTTTGCCCACAAATTTCTTTTCATCAATTCTGGCAACTATCATTTTTCCATCGGAACGAAACACAATGATGTCGTCAATATCGGAGCAGTCTTCGAGATATTCGTCTTTTTTCAAACCATAACCTATAAAACCTTCGGCACGATTCACATATAATTTCTGATTAGCAAGCGCCACCTGTGCGGCTTTGATGGTATCGAAAATTCTGATTTCGGTTTTGCGCTCTTTGCCTTTGCCGTATTTTTCCAAAAGGCGTTTGAAATAACTGATGGTGAAATCGGTGATATGCTCTAAATCGTGTGCTACTTGCAACAAATTGTCTTCAATGCCTTTAATCAACTCATCGGCTTTTTTGGCATCAAATTTCGAAATGCGTTTGATTTTTATTTCGGTCAATCGCACAATATCATCGCGGGTAATTTCGCGTTTGAATTTTTTCTTGTAAGGTTTCAATCCGCTGTCAATCGCCTCAATCACAGCTTCCCAAGTTTCGCATTCTTCAATGTCGCGGTAGATGCGTTTTTCGATAAATATTTTTTCCAAAGAAGAAAAATGCCAGGCTTCTTCCAACTCGCCACGTTTAATTTCGAGCTCGCGTTTCAACAAATCTTGAGTCATGAAAGTGGAGCGTTTCAGAATATCATTCACTCCGAGAAACTGAGGCTTGTCCTCATAAATCACACAGGCATTGGGCGAAATAGATACTTCGCAATCGGTAAACGCATACAGCGCATCTACAGCCACATCGGGCGAAGTGCCGGGAACCAACTCAATGATTATTTCAACATCTTTCGCTGTGTTGTCGTTAACTTTCTTGATTTTGATTTTCCCTTTGTCGTTCGCTTTCAGAATAGATTCTATAAGCGAAGAAGTAGTAGTGCTGAAAGGAATTTCACGAATGATGAGCGTTTTCTTATCGGCAATTTCAATTTTGGCGCGCACGCGAATTTTTCCTCCGCGCAAGCCATCATTATATTCTGAAACATCTACAAAACCACCCGTAGGAAAATCGGGAAACAAATTCACTCTCTTGCCTTTCAGTATGTCTATACTCGCCTGACAGAGTTCGATGAAATTGTGCGGAAGAATTTTAGTTGCCAAGCCCACCGCGATGCCATCAGCCCCCTGCGCCAACACCATCGGGAATTTCATGGGCAATGCTACCGGCTCTTTTTTTCTGCCATCGTATGTCAATTGCCATTCGGTAGTTTGCGCATTGAACGCTACTTCGAGCGCAAACTTCGACAGACGCGCTTCTATATAACGCGGAGCGGCTGCGCTGTCGCCCGTGCGAATGTCGCCCCAGTTACCTTGTGTTTCAATAAGCAAATCTTTCTGCCCCATATTCACCATGGCTTCGCCAATGGCTGCATCGCCATGCGGGTGGTATTGCATGGTTTGCCCGATGATGTTTGCTACTTTGTTGAAGCGCCCATCGTCCATTTCTTTCATGCTGTGCAAAATTCTGCGCTGCACGGGCTTCAAGCCGTCTTCCAACTTTGGCACGGCACGCTCCATAATCACATACGAAGCGTAATCGAGAAACCAGTCTTTATACATGCCTGTTACAAGCGACTTCTCAACTGCTTTGTCGTGGTGGTGGTGTTCGTTGTTAGGGGTTTCGTTCATCAGAAATTGGAATTCAAAAGTTCTAAGGTTAAAAAGTTACAAGGTGATAAAGTTATAGTGTTATTAGTTTGGTGCCTGTGTAAATTCTACTTTATAACATTATAACTTTTCAACTTTATAACACTTTACTCTACCAAAAATAAACGGTTTGCAGTGGTGGTATTGCACAGTAATTTGTGGATTGCACAATAATCATAAAAGTTGAATTGTCAATTTGCCATTCAAATGGCTCAACAAAAACAGCTTTCGTCTCATTAAAGCTTTTTAAATATAAGAGGAATAGATTTTTTAGCTATCGCCCACCCAATCGAATTAGCGCCTAAATAAAGCCTAAGCATTTTGCACATAGCATATAGTTTTAATGTGATGGAAATATTTAACAACCATAGTGTGATTTCAGATGGTGCTCATGAAAAAACAACTTAAAAATCAAAGATTCAAGTATTTATGAAAACCCAAAAGCCCATGATGCATTACATAAAATATTCCGAGTAAGGATTTCGTTTCAGCAAAACGTAAAACAACCTGCCTTTGCAAGCGAAAAGAATGTTATGGCTGTTAATCATTGTCTGTTCCTGCCAAACCGAGCAGGGCGGGCATGAAGATTTTCTTTCTGCTCAAATGAAACATGAAAGAGTACGTGCGGCTTATTCCGAAAAAAACAAATTGCTGCTTTCGCAAACTCAAAAGAAAAATATTGCTCTTGAAAAAATTGAAATAATCATACTGGCTTTCAAAGCCGAACAAATACTCGAAATACATGCACGCAATTCAACTAACGAAGAATTTAAAAAACTCACTGAATATCATATATGTATGAGTTCGGGCAAATTAGGTCCCAAACGAAAAAAAGGCGATGAGCAAGTGCCGGAAGGATTTTATCACATCAACCGGTTCAATCCGCAAAGCAGTTATTATTTATCTCTGGGAATTAATTACCCAAACGATTCCGACCGGAGAAAAAGCGCTGCCGCGAATCTTGGTGGCGACATTTTTATTCATGGCAATTGCGTAACAGTGGGCTGTTTACCCATGACTGACGACAAAATGAAAGAAATTTATCTCTATGCGGTTCATGCCAAAAGCAAAGGACAGGCGGAAATTCCGGTGTATTTTTTTCCTTTCAGAATGAATCAAGAAAATTTTAAACAGTATAGCGAAGAATACAAAGTTGATCTTGACCTCATAAATTTTTGGCTAAATCTGAAAATCGGCTATGATTTATTCTTTGAGCATCAGCAGCCACTACAATTTGATATAACTAATGACGGAGATTATTGCTTTGAGTCTTCAAACAAAGCTTCTGTTCAAGAATAGTTTTGCAAAACTACCTGATGGCTTAATTTACCGCTTCACGCCTGCCATTATTGGCTATGCCTTAACTTTGCCGCAAAAAGCAACACATGAAAAAATTAGTATTGCTGCGACACGGAGAAAGCATCTGGAACAAAGAAAATCGCTTCACCGGATGGAAAGATGTTCCGCTCAGCGAAAAAGGAGTTGAAGAGGCTATGAACTCCGGCAAACTACTGAAAGAAGAAGGTTATTTATTTGATGTGGTTTTTACCTCTTATCTCAAACGTGCCATAAAAACTATGGAATTGGCGCTCGAAGCATCCGACCAAATGTGGTTGCCCGTGTATAAATCGTGGCGGCTGAACGAAAGGCACTATGGCGCTCTGGAAGGCTTGAACAAAGCCGAAACTGCCGAAAAATATGGCGATGAACAAGTGAAAATATGGCGCAGAAGCTACACCATCCGTCCGCCAGAAATTGAAAAAAACGACCCCCGTTATCCGGGCACCGACAGGCGCTATGCCGCGCTTTCAGAAAATGAAATTCCGCTGGCTGAATGTTTGAAAGATACCGTTGAGCGTTTTTTGCCTTATTGGTTCGAAACCATTCTTCCGCAAATACAAAGCGATAAAAATGTTTTGATTGTGGCGCACGGCAACAGTTTGCGGGCGCTTATTCAGCATTTAGATAAAATGAAAGAAGACGATATTCTGGCGCTCAATGTGCCTACGGGCATTCCCTTAGTGTATGAATTAGATGATGCATGTAATGCAGTTAACCACTATTATCTGGGCGACCCTGATGCGATATCGAAAGCGATAGAAGGTGTTGCAAATCAGGGAAAAAGCAAATAATAGCAATATTTTCAGCCAAATGTTTAATAACAAATATCTTTGCCCGACTGAAATTTAGTAAAGAAAAATAATTCACCCCGATTGCTGAAATATGCCAATGGCAAAATCAGAAATCAAAAAATTAAAAATCAGAAATGAAAATTGCAGTAGTAGGAACCGGATATGTTGGATTGGTGTCCGGAGTATGTTTTGCCGAAACCGGTAATAATGTAATCTGTGTAGATAATAATGAAGCCAAAGTAGCTTCCCTAAAAGAAGGAAAAATTCCGATTTATGAACCGGGCTTAGATGTGGTGTTCGACAGAAATTTTAAGGAAGGTAGATTGCATTTCACTACTGATTTGAAACATGCCGTGGAAGAAAGCGAAATTATTTTTCTTGCCCTGCCCACACCTCCCGGTGAAGATGGCAGCGCTGACCTTTCTTATATTTTAGGTGTTGCTAAACAAATCGGTCCTATTTTGAATGGGTATAAAGTAATAGTAGATAAAAGCACTGTGCCTGTAGGAACCGGAGAAAAAGTTTATGCTGCTATTGAAAAAGGGGCAAAACAGGCTTTTGATGTAGTGAGCAATCCCGAATTTTTGCGCGAAGGCAAAGCCTTGGAAGATTTTATGAAGCCCGACCGTGTGGTGATTGGTGCCACTTCTGAAAAAGCCAAAAAACTCATGGGCAAATTGTATGAGCCGTTTGTGCGTCAGGGCAACCCGATTTATAATATGGATTTGCGCTCTGCCGAAATGACTAAATATGCGGCAAACTCCTATCTCGCCACACGCATTTCTTTCATGAACGAAATTGCCAACCTCTGCGAAGTGGTAGGTGCCGATGTGGACATGGTGCGCAAAGGCATTGGCAGCGATGTGCGTATCGGAAAAAGATTTTTGTTTCCGGGTGTGGGCTATGGCGGCAGTTGTTTTCCGAAAGATGTGCAGGCGCTTTTTAAAACGGCTAACGAGTATCAATACGACTTTAAGATTTTAGATTCAGTAATGAACGTGAATCAGTTGCAGCGCGAGCGTTTTATGCAAAAAGTGAATCAGTATTACAATGGCAATTTGAAAGGAAAACATTTTGCTATATGGGGATTGGCGTTTAAGCCCGATACCGATGATATTCGCGAAGCGCCTGCTTTATATATTATTGATGAATTGCTGAAAGCCGGAGCCACCGTTACGGTATTCGACCCCGAAGCAATGGAAAATGTAAAACGCATTTATGGCAAAAAAATCACCTTTGCCGATGGCATGTATAAAACATTGAAAGATGCCGATGCGCTGCTGATTGCCACCGAATGGAATGAGTTTCGCAATCCTGATTTCGAACAAATGAAAACCTTGCTGAAAGCTAGAGTAATTTTTGACGGCAGAAATCTGTATGAACTTGAGAACATGGTAGAACAAGGATTTTATTATAATAGCATTGGCAGGAAAGTTATTGAAAGCATATAATCATTTCTGATTTTCATTCTTTATCATTCCGAAGAAAAAACACTAAATAATTACTGGACATTTCCCCAGAAAAGGCATTCAACTATCTGTAGTTAAGGTATATCATAAGTTCACGAAAGTTTTGAAGTAAGGGGATAGTTTCTTTATTATTAGGACATTTCAGAACTTCAAAATAGCAACTTAAAAATCTTTTAATCATTACAGAATAAAGTTTAATTGTTGTGATTGATCTGAAAAACAAATAAACCAAACCCCAAACAATTAAAGCAACTACTGCTTCTATTAATGGTATTCTATTCAGTGTTTGTGTGCGAACTGTTTGAGCGCCTCTTTTATCTATTTCATTTCTCATATACATGCCCGTGCCTTAGGATGATACTTCTTGTCCACATGATAAAAAACAGTTTTGCTTTTAATGGAATAATGCCGTTTATC
>CAZFFP010000091.1:0-12288 GCA_964518215.1 uncultured Chitinophagaceae bacterium | reverse complement strand
GAATATTGAAGGGTAAATCCAAAATAGAATCATAAGTAGAAAGGTCGGTTGCCCACAGGAAACCCTCCTGGCGCAATTCGATTGAAGCAGGGAAGAAATAATACATTGCAATCAAAATGGGCATCTGCAACAACATGGGCAAGCAACCGCCTAAGGGGTTTACTCCCGCTTTCTGATACAGTTTCCACTGCTCACTTCCGTATTTCTGTTGGTCATCTGCATACTTTTCTTTCAGCTCATCCAATTCGGGCTTCAGCACTTTCATCAATGCAGCCGATTTGTATGATTTATAGGTGAGCGGAAATAAAATGAGCTTGATAATGAGCGTCAAAATAAGAATGATGATGCCGTAGTTCGAAATGAATTTTTCTAAGAAATTGAAAATAGGAATGATGAAATATTTATTGAACACCGAAACCCAGGTCATGATGCCTGTTCCTAATGGAACTAATGTTTCCATACCTAAACCTAACGATTTCAGAGTTTGATAATGGTTGGGTCCCATATAAATTTCCATGCGGTATTGCTGCTCTTTCTGGTGGTTGTAGTTCAGAATAAGCGATGATTCGAGTGTTTTAATTAAGTCGGGGTGTTGCTCAATTTTCGATTTCACGGTTCCGCTGTAAAATCCGTCAGTATTGATAAGGGTGGTGTTGAAAAATTGTTGTTTGGCAGAAACCCACGATACAGGTGTTACCAACGATTCGCTTGTTTCATTTTCCGATTCCGACAAGTAGCCGTCATCTTCATTAGTATATCGGTAGAATGTTTGAGTATAGCGATTTTCATACTCTTTACTTTTTTCAAATCTGCGAATGGTGCGTTTCCAATACAGATTCAAATAGTTGGCATTTCGCGGAATTACCTGTTCCATTCCTGAAAGCGAAACCTTATAACCTATCATATATCCTTTGGCAGGAATAGCATAAGTCTGTTCGAAAATACCACCGTCAGAAGTTTGAACTTTATAAGATATTACCTGATTACCCTCAGCGTCAGGTTTGATTTCTGAGCTTGTAAAAAAAAGGTCCTTGGTATTAATGTCGCGATTGTTATTGATGAAAAACTGAAAGCTCATTTCATTTTGACCTTCATCAAAAAGTATCAAAGGCTCTTTCGATGAAGTGAGATAGTTTTTCAACTCAGCGCTTTTAATCATACCGCCTTTATTCGTAAAAACAACCTTCAACTGATCGGTTTCAATAGTTTCCAAAGCCTCCTCACCTTCAATAAAATCGGCAAACACACCATACTGCGATTTTATTTGCAACTGAAGCACACTGTCGCTTTCGGCTGAGCCGGCTTCGACCGGAACAGCATCGCCATCTACTTTTTCTTTTAAAATCTCAGGATTGGAGGTAATGTCTTGAGGAGAAGTAACTTCTTTTTTGACAGGTTTTTTTTGTTCGGCTTTTTTGGCTTGCTCTATATTATAGAAGCTGTAAGCTATAAGAATGATGCCAATAAGAACAAACCCGATTACGGTATTACGATCCATTATAAGTTTGGTGATTTTTCAAAATAAAGGGCGACAAAAGTACGAACTAATGCCGAATGAAAGCCATAATGCCCGAAATTTCCTGTCAATAAAAAAGATGATTTTGAAAAATAGGGCGGAAGCTTTTTTACCAAACGTTTAGCGTATTTTTGAGTCGCCAAAAATTCTACAAAAAAGATTTCCACATTATTTTCATAAAAATTCTTACATTTCTTTTGTTTATTTTCTTAACTCTCCATACATTTGCGTTCCCTTTTGAAAGGGAGAGCGTTTTATTTTAAGCAGTTCAAATGATTTTAGTATTGAAAATCAACCGTTTGACTCTCTGAAATAGATGTTCCCAACCAAAAAAATCTTAAAAAAACAATCATTTAAAAAACCAAAAAAATGGCTAAAGAGCAATTTATCAAAAACAAGCCCCACGTTAATATCGGGACTATCGGACACGTTGACCACGGAAAAACTACCCTTACTGCCGCTATCACGTCAGTTTTGGCAAACAAAGGACTGGCTCAAAAGAAAGACTACGATTCTATTGACTCTGCTCCTGAAGAAAAAGAAAGAGGTATTACCATTAATACCGCTCACGTAGAGTACGAAACTTTAGCCCGTCACTATGCGCACGTAGATTGCCCCGGTCACGCTGATTATATCAAGAATATGGTTACCGGTGCCGCTCAGATGGATGGAGCCATTCTTGTTTGTGCTGCTACCGATGGTCCGATGCCTCAAACCCGCGAGCATATTCTTTTAGCACGCCAGGTGGGTGTTCCTGCTCTTGTAGTGTTTTTGAATAAAGTTGATTTGGTGGACGACCCTGAATTGTTGGAACTCGTTGAGATGGAAGTTCGCGAATTATTGAGCTTTTATGATTATCCAGGAGATACTATTTCTATCATCAAAGGTTCTGCCTTGAAAGGTTTGAATGGTGAGCCTGATGGTATTGCGGCTATCGAAGAATTGATGAATGCTGTTGATAATGACATTCCAATTCCTCCCCGCGCTATTGATAAACCATTCTTGATGCCTGTGGAAGATGTATTCTCTATCACCGGTCGTGGCACAGTTGCTACTGGTCGTATTGAAAGAGGTGTTGTTAAAACCGGTGAAAGCGTTGATATTATCGGCTTGGGCGCTGAAGGTTTGAAATCTACAGTTACAGGTGTGGAAATGTTCCGTAAAATATTAGATACAGGTGAAGCCGGTGACAACGTAGGATTGTTGTTGCGTGGTGTTGAGAAAGAAGCTATCAAACGCGGAATGGTTATTTGCGCTCCAGGTTCTGTAAAACCTCATACCGAATTCAAATGTGAAGTTTACGTTCTTTCTAAAGAAGAAGGTGGCCGCCACACGCCCTTCTTTAATCAATACCGTCCGCAGTTTTACATGAGAACTACTGATGTTACAGGAGAAATTACACTTCCTGAAGGCGTTGAAATGGTAATGCCCGGTGATAACGTAACGCTTACTGTAAAATTGATTTACCCCGTAGCTATGGAAAAAGGTCTTCGTTTCGCTATTCGTGAAGGTGGAAGAACCGTAGGTGCCGGACAGGTAACTGAAATAACTAAATAATCAAATTTGAATCATTTGCTTTACAGCGATGTTTCAAATCTTTTTGGAAGAAAATTCAGAAGTCAGATTTATCCAATCTGACTTCTGACTTCTAAAATCAGAAAATATTAAAATAACCAAGGGGCATAGTTCAAGGGTAGAATAGCGGTCTCCAAAACCGTTGATGTCAGTTCGAATCTGGCTGCCCCTGCTTGAATACAGTTAGACCATGAATAAATTAACAGTTTACTTCCAAGAAGCTTACGATGAGCTTTTGAATAAAGTATCGTGGCCCACATGGGAAGAGTTGCAAAACAGTGCAGTAGTGGTGTTGGTTGCTTCTATGATAATTGCATTGGTGGTATTGGCGATGGATCAGGCATCAAGTCAGGTATTAAAAATTGTTTACAAAGCAATCACAGGATAAACCTGAGAAAGGGAGTTTTTCAAAATGACAACCGAGCAGAAGAAAGAAGTGGAAACCAAATGGTATGCGCTGAGAGTTATCAGCGGTAAGGAGCGTAAATTGCGCGACTATATCGAAAACGAAGTGAAACGCTCCGGTTGGGATAAATACATTACCCAAATTTTGGTGCCAACCGAAAAAGTGTATAAGGTAGTAAACGGAAAAAAAACCATTAAAGAAAAAAATTTTTTCCCCGGTTATATTCTAATTGAGGCAATTGATGGCAAATTAGATGGGGATATGATTTCAACTTTCAGAAATGTTACCGGTGTTATTCATTTTCTCGGAAAAGAAACCCCGACACCTCTCAGAAAATCTGAAGTGAATCGTATTCTCGGAAAAGTAGATGAAATGCAAGATACCGGTGAAACCACCAGCGAACCATTCATTATAGGCGAAAAAGTCAGAATTACCGATGGACCGTTCAACGATTTCAAAGGCACTATTGAAGAGATTAATGAAGAGAAGAAAAAACTCAAAGTAGTGGTGATGATTTTCGGCAGAAGAACACCGGTAGAAGTTAATTTCATGCAAATAGAAAAAGTATCATAATAATATGGCAAAGGAAATAGATGGCTTCGTTAAGCTGCAAGTAAAAGGTGGGCAGGCAAATCCTGCTCCTCCCATTGGTCCTGCTTTAGGTTCCAAGGGTATCAATATCATGGAGTTTTGCAAGCAGTTCAATGCAAGAACTCAAGACAGACAAGGTAAAGTTTTGCCGGTAGTAATCACTTACTACAAAGACAAATCTTTCGAATTTATCATCAAAACACCTCCTGCCGCAATATTGCTCATGGATGCGTCAAAGGTGAAAAAAGGCTCTGCGCAATCAAACAGAAATAAAGTAGGCAGCGTAAGCTGGGAACAAGTGCGTGCGATTGCACAAGAAAAAATGCCCGACCTGAACTGCTTTACCGTTGAATCAGCAATGAGCATGGTAGCCGGAACAGCGCGCAGCATGGGACTCACCGTAACTGGTGAAAGCCCTTTGAAATAAAATATAGTTTAACGTGGGAGTTTTGATAAAATATCAAAACGCCATAACCACAAAATAAAATTTATGAAACTCTCCAAAAACAGAAAAGCCGTGCAGGGCAAAGTAGAACCCGGAAAGTTCTATGACCTTCAACAGGCATCATCTCTCGTAAAAGAAGTAACCAAGCTCAAATTTGACGCTTCAGTTGACCTTCACGTTCGACTCGGAATTGACCCTAAGAAAGCCGACCAGGCTATTCGCGGAACCGTGTCGCTTCCTCACGGAACAGGTAAAACCAAAAAAGTATTGGTGCTTTGCACGCCCGACAAAGAAGACGATGCAAAAGCAGCAGGCGCAGATTATGTGGGCTTAGACAACTACGTGGAAGACATCATGAAAGGATGGATTGATTTCGACATTGTAATTGCTACTCCCAGTGTGATGCCTAAAATTGCCCGTTTGGGTAAAGTATTAGGTCCGCGCAATCTCATGCCAAATCCTAAATCTGGAACAGTAACTACAGAAGTAGGTAATGCGGTTCAGGAAGTAAAGAAAGGCAAAATAGCCTTTAAAGTAGATAAGTCAGGTATCGTTCATGCCTCTGTTGCACGAGTATCATTCTCGCCCGAGCAGATTCACGACAATGCTAAAGAACTTATTTCCACCCTCGTGAAAATGAAGCCTTCCAGTTCTAAAGGTCAATATCTTAGGAGCATTACACTGGCAAGCACCATGAGTCCGGGAATTCCTGTTGAGACCAAATCTTTAGCTTAAACAATACTTTGAATTCGCATAATTTATCTGACCCTAAATAAATAGATATTCCGATGAAAAGGGAAGAAAAAAATCAGGTTATAGAACAACTGAAAGAGTCGATTGGCAGCAATCCCAATTTTTATTTTGCTGACACCACCTCTATGACCGTAGAACAAATCAACAAATTCAGAAGGTCAGCTTTTGAAAAAGGCATTAAAGTAAGCGTGGCTAAAAACACGCTTATCCGTAAAGCCCTCGAAGCTAACAATATAGATGTTGAAGAACTCAGCCCGGTGCTGAAAGGACAAACAGCTTTGCTTTTCAGCGAAACTGCCAACTTGCCCGCTAAATTGATTAAAGATTTCAGAAAAGAAGGTGAAAGACCTGTTCTGAAAGGCGCTTACATTGATTCGGCAGTATTTATTGGCGACAACCAATTAGATACGCTTGTAAAACTCAAATCGAAAGAAGAGCTTATTGGCGAAATCATCGGCTTGTTACAATCTCCTGCTCAAAACGTTATCAGCGCGCTTCAAAGCAGCGGCAACAAACTGGCAGGTATTGTTAAAACCTTATCAGAAAAACCCGAATAATTTTTTTTAAACACAGAATAATTTTTATTACTCATAAAATCCCTTGAAAAATGGCAGAATTAAAAGAATTCGCAGAACAGTTGGTTAGCTTATCAGTTAAAGAAGTTAACGAATTGGCAAAAATCCTGAAAGAGGAATATGGCATTGAGCCTGCTGCTGCTCCCGTAGCTGTAGCCGCAGCCGGTGGAGCCGGTGGTGGCGCTGCTGCCGCAGAAGAAAAAACCTCTTTTGATGTAATCCTGAAAGCCTCTGGCGCTAACAAGCTCCAAGTGGTGAAAGTTGTTAAAGAACTTACCGGATTGGGTCTCAAAGAAGCTAAAGATTTAGTTGATGGCGCTCCTAAGCCTGTGAAAGAAGGCACTTCTAAAGAAGATGCTGATGCAATCAAGGCTAAGCTTGAAGAAGCTGGTGCTGAAGTGGAGGTGAAATAATCATTTCGCTGCTGCTTTTCAATACTATATCTTAAAATAAGACGGGTTTGGTGTTTCATACACCGAACCTGTCTATTGGCTTTTAAACCCACTTCGTTTTATGGCAAAATCACATACCGCTGTCGAAAGGCACAACTTCAGTAAGATTAAAAATAAACCCGAATACCCCGACCTGCTCGAAATACAGGTGGAATCTTTTCGTGAGTTTTTTCAGTTGGAAACATCTTCCGACAATCGGGCGCACGAAGGACTTTACAGGGTGTTTATGGAAAACTTCCCCATTTCAGATGCCCGCAGCATTTTCACGCTGGAGTTTCTGGATTATTTCGTTGACCCGCCCCGCTACTCTATGGAGGAATGTATTGAGAGAGGTCTCACTTATTCCGTTCCGCTGAAAGCCAAACTGAAACTCTCTTGTAACGATGAAGAGCACGTGGACTTTGAAACCATTGTTCAGGATGTATTCCTCGGAAACATTCCTTACATGACTCCCAAAGGAACCTTCATTGTAAATGGAGCCGAAAGGGTTGTGGTTTCTCAGTTACATCGTTCTCCCGGAGTATTCTTTGGTCAATCTTTCCACCCGAATGGCACCAAAATTTATTCTGCCAGAGTAATTCCTTTCAAAGGAGCCTGGATGGAATTTGCTACCGACATTAACAATGTCATGTATGCTTACATTGACCGTAAGAAAAAATTCCCGGTAACCACATTGCTTCGTGCCATTGGTTTCGATAACGATAAAGACATTCTGAATCTTTTCGGATTGGCTGACGAAATCAAAATCACCAAAAAATCTATTGACGAACTGAAAGGCAGAAAATTAGGCGCGAGAGTGCTGAAAAGCTGGCGCGAAGATTTCGTTGATGAAGATTCAGGCGAAGTAGTTTCTCTCGAAAGAAACGAAGTGATTTTAGAACGCGATACCGTTTTGACCGAATCTGATATTGAGAAAATTCTCGAAACAGGAGTAGAAACCGTTATTGTGCAGAAAGAAGGCATCGGTAACGATTACGCCATTATATACAATACACTTCAGAAAGACACTGCCAACTCCGAGTTGGAAGCGGTGCAGCATATCTATCGCCAGTTGCGCGGCAGCGATGCGCCCGATGATGATACCGCACGAGGTATTATTGATAAATTGTTCTTCTCTGACAAACGTTACGACCTTGGCGAAGTAGGTCGTTACAAAATCAACAGAAAATTAGAATTAGACCTTCCTATCACCACCAAAGTGTTGACTAAGGAAGATATTATTCAGATTGTGAAATACTTGGTGCATCTGGTAAATGCCAAAGCCGAGATTGACGATATTGACCATTTGAGCAATCGTAGAGTGCGCACCGTAGGTGAGCAGTTATATTCTCAGTTTGGAGTGGGCTTGGCTCGTATGGCGCGCACCATTCGCGAACGTATGAACGTGCGCGACAACGAGGTGTTTACGCCTATTGATTTGATTAATGCCAGAACACTTTCTTCAGTAATCAACTCGTTCTTCGGCACTTCACAGTTGTCGCAGTTCTTAGACCAAACCAATCCGCTTTCAGAAATCACTCACAAGAGAAGAGTTTCTGCACTCGGACCCGGAGGTCTTTCAAGAGAGCGTGCCGGCTTTGAGGTTCGTGACGTGCATTATTCGCATTATGGTCGTTTATGCACTATCGAAACACCGGAAGGTCCCAATATCGGGCTGATTTCTACCTTGTGCGTTCATGCCAAGATTAATAAAATGGGCTTCATCGAAACGCCTTATCGTTCAGTGAACAAAGGCGTGGTGGATTTGAAATCTGAGCCGCAATATCTTTCTGCCGAAGAAGAAGACGACAAGAAAATCGGTCAGTCTAAAATTGAAGTGGACGAAAAAGGAAAGCTCAATTTAGACCGTATTCCTTCTCGTCAGCATGGTGAGTTTATCATTTTGCCTCCTGATGATATTGAGTTTATTGATGTTGCCCCCAACCAAATTGTGGGCGTTTCGGCATCCATGATTCCGTTCCTTGAAAATGATGATGCTAACCGCGCATTGATGGGTTCAAACATGCAACGTCAGGCAGTGCCATTGTTGCGTCCCGAATCGCCAATTGTAGGAACCGGTATCGAAAAAACCGTTGCCCGCGATTCGCGCATGTTGCTCAATGCCGAAGGAAATGGCGTTGTTGAATATGTAGATGCCAACGAAATTCATATTCGCTATGATGTTACCGAAGAAGAAGAATTAGTAAGTTTCTCTTCGAGCAAAAAAGTATATAACCTCACCAAGTTTGCCAAAACCAACCAAAGCACCTGCATCAACCTCAAGCCTATTGTTACCAAAGGTGAGAAAGTGAAAAAAGGACAATTGCTTTGCGAAGGTTATGCTACAGAAAACGGTGAATTGGCTTTAGGAAGAAACATGAAAGTGGCATTCATGCCATGGAAAGGTTTCAACTTCGAGGATGCCATTGTGATTTCTGAACGTGTGGTGAAAGAAGATATTTTCACTTCCATCCACATTGATCAGTTTGAATTGCAAGTGCGCGATACCAAATTGGGCGAAGAAGAATTGACTTCAGACATTCCTAACGTATCTGAAGAAATGACCAAAGACCTCGATGAAAACGGTATTATCCGCATTGGAGCGCATATTAAAGAAGGTGATATTCTCATTGGAAAAATTACTCCTAAAGGCGAATCAGACCCTACTCCCGAAGAAAAACTTCTGAGAGCCATCTTTGGCGACAAAGCCGGTGATGTGAAAGACGCTTCTATGAAAACTCCTCCTTCGGTAGAAGGCGTGGTTATCAATACGAAACTTTTTGCACGCGCCAAAAAAGATAAAACAGCCAAATCGCGCGAAAAAGTGGCTTTGGAAAAAATTGAGAAAGACTACAAAAAAGTGGTAGAAGACCTCAATGCTGTTTTGATTGATAAAATCTACAGACTGCTGAAAGACAGATCTTCCAACAACATTATCAATAACTACAATGAGGAAGTATTGCCTAAAGGCGTGAAGTTTACTCAGAAGGTATTAGCCGACCTCGACTTTGCCAATATTGACCCGGGCAACTGGACTAAAGATGATGATGTAAACAGTTTGGTGAAACGCCTGTTGCACAACTACAAACTTCGTTTGGGTGAAGAAACAGCTCGTTACAGACGCGAGAAATTCAATGTGAGCATCGGTGATGAATTGCCTACAGGGGTGTTGAAACTGGCGAAAGTTTACATTGCCAAAAAACGCAAACTTCAGGTGGGCGATAAAATGGCAGGTCGCCACGGAAACAAAGGAATTGTTGCACGTATTGTGCGCGAAGAAGACATGCCTTTCCTCGAAGACGGAACACCTGTTGATTTGGTGTTGAATCCTTTGGGCGTGCCTTCAAGGATGAACCTTGGTCAGATATACGAAACCGTATTGGGTTGGGCTGGTCAAAAACTCGGAGTGAAATATGCCACACCGATTTTCGATGGCGCTACTTTGGACGAGATTGAAGAGCAAATCGAAAAAGCAGGATTGCCCGAATACGGACAAACCTTCCTTTACGATGGCGAAACAGGAGAGCGTTTCCACCAGAAAGCTACCGTAGGTGTGATCTACTACATCAAACTTTCGCACATGATTGACGATAAGATGCACGCGCGCTCTATCGGACCATACTCTCTCATCACACAACAACCTTTGGGTGGTAAAGCCCAGTTTGGTGGTCAGCGTTTGGGTGAGATGGAAGTGTGGGCGCTCGAGGCTTATGGCGCTGCCAATATTCTTCAGGAATTGCTTACCGTGAAATCTGATGATATTGTCGGACGTGCCAAAACTTACGAAGCGATTGTGAAAGGGGAAAACCTGCCGAAACCCGGAACACCCGAATCGTTCAACGTGTTGGTGCATGAACTGCGCGGTCTCGGTCTCGAATTGAAATTTGAATAAAGAAGATGTTATAAAGTTTGAAAGTTGTAAGGTTATAAAGCTCAATGCGAACAACTTTACTTCTTTTCAACCTTATAACCTTGTAAACATTTTTTAAACACATCCTAAAAAGGAACATCAATATGGCTTTAACCAAGCATAACAAAATCAAAACCAACTTCTCGAAGTTGATTATTTGCCTTTCTTCTCCCGATGATGTTTTGGAAAGGTCTTACGGTGAAATCAAAAAACCCGAAACCATTAACTACCGCACCTATAAGCCCGAAATGGAAGGCTTGTTTTGCGAAAGAATTTTTGGACCCACCAAAGATTACGAATGTTATTGCGGAAAATACAAGCGTATTCGCTACAAAGGCATCGTTTGCGACCGTTGCGGTGTAGAAGTAACAGAAAAGAAAGTGCGCAGAGAGCGCATGGGACACATCAAATTGGTGGTTCCTGTGGTGCATATTTGGTATTTTAAATCATTGCCAAATAAAATCGGCTACTTGTTGGGTGTTTCATCCAAAAAATTAGAGTCTATTGTTTACTACGAAAGATTTGCCGTAGTTCAGGCAGGTGAAGCAGCCGCTTTCACCGACCAAAAAGGCGACCCGATTCAGTATCTTTCATTACTTACTGAAGAAGAATACCTCGATACGCTCGATAAACTTCCGAAGGAAAACCAAATGCTTCCTGACGAAGACCCTAATAAATTTATCGCCAAAATGGGCGCTGATGCTGTGAGCGATTTGTTGTCTAGATTGAACTTAGACGAACTCTCTTACAGTCTGCGCGACCAAGCCGCCAACGAGACATCGCAACAGCGTAAAGCCGAAGCATTGAAACGTCTTTCGGTAGTGGAAGCCTTCCGCGATGCCAATACCCGTGTAGAAAACAAACCCGAATGGATGACCTTGCAGTATTTGCCTGTTATTCCACCGGAATTGCGCCCGTTGGTTCCATTGGATGGCGGTCGTTTTGCATCTTCAGATTTGAATGATTTATATAGAAGAGTAATTATTCGCAACAACCGCTTAAAACGTTTGATTGAAATCAAAGCTCCTGAAGTGATATTGCGTAACGAAAAACGCATGTTGCAGGAAGCGGTGGATTCATTGTTCGATAACTCCAGAAAATCTAACGCTGTTAAAGCAGAAGGTGGCAGAGCATTGAAATCTCTTTCGGATGTGTTGAAAGGAAAACAAGGACGCTTCCGCCAAAACCTTTTAGGTAAAAGGGTGGATTACTCCGGTCGTTCGGTAATTGTGGTAGGACCCGAATTGAAATTGCACGAGTGCGGTATTCCGAAAGATATGGCTGCCGAATTGTTCAAGCCGTTTATTATCAGAAAACTCATTGAAAGAGGTATCGTTAAAACCGTGAAATCTGCCAAGAAATTGGTGGACAGAAAAGAGCCGGTAGTTTGGGATATTCTTGAAAATATTTTGAAAGGACATCCGGTAATGCTCAACCGTGCTCCAACGCTTCACCGTTTATCTTTTCAGGCTTTCCAACCTAAAATGATTGAAGGAAAAGCCATTCAGTTGCATCCCTTGGTTTGTTCTGCGTTCAACGCTGACTTTGACGGTGACCAAATGGCAGTGCACGTGCCTTTGAGCAATGCCGCTATTCTCGAAGCGCAAACACTCATGTTGTCTTCACACAATATCCTGAACCCGCAAAACGGAACTCCCGTTACGCTTCCTTCTCAGGACATGGTATTGGGTCTTTATTACATGACTAAGGGTAAAAAAACCATTGGCAACGAAATAGTAAAAGGTGAAGGCAAAACTTTCTATTCTCCCGAAGAAGTGATGATTGCATACAACGAGAAGAAAGTGGATTTGCATGCGTTCATCAAAGTGAAAGTGAATATTCAAAATGACAAAGGCGAATTAATAGACAGCATTATCGAAACCACCGTTGGTCGTGTGTTGCTCAATCAGATTATGCCTCAAAAAGTGGGTTTTATCAATTCTATTCTTACCAAGAAAAATCTTCGTGAAGTAATCGGTAAAATCATTAAAGAAACCGATGTGCCTACTACAGCTGCTTTCCTCGATGATATTAAACACCTCGGATTCCTTTGGGCATTCAAAGGCGGATTGTCGTTCAATATTCA
>CAZFFP010000090.1:0-12546 GCA_964518215.1 uncultured Chitinophagaceae bacterium | reverse complement strand
ACAAGGCATATTAAAAGTAAGAAATCCTTTCTTTATGCAATGGATGAACCTTTAAAGGATGTGAGCTAATGGAGGTTGAAAAATATTTTGTGCTATGCTTCGGGAATTGAAATGCTAAACATCGGGGTGTTTGTCTAAACTATGATTAAAAAATTGTGTGATGGACTGTGATTGGGGAGTTTGTAGCGAAAGTTGCGCTCTTCTGCAAGCGGATGATGAACTCAAATTTGCACTATTCGGAATTGCTTTTATTTGACTGAATGTTGACGGTGGCTTTATTCTTGGAAATAGGATAAATCCTTCTCAGTTTTTTTCTTTGTTTGTTAAGTTGATTGTTTTGAATAATTCGCACATAAAAAGAGTAACACATATTACATGGAAAACTGAATGCAGAAATTTAAAAACTCACAATTGAATGGCAGAAAACTTTTGATATAACTTTATGCCAAGTGCATTTTACAATGTAAGACAACGAGATGAAAAGCAAAGGCGTTTACAGCAATAATATTATTTTGCTCAGAATTGTTCTGGCTGTCAGCATCATTATTCTTTTTTTAAAGTTTTTTACATGGTATATCACCGGCTCCAATGCGATTATGGCAGATGCTCTCGAATCTATCGTAAATATTGCGGCAAGTGTCATCGCATTGATAAGCGTGAGTATAGCAGCTATGCCTAAAGACCGCGATCACCCATACGGCCATGGTAAAGTAGAGTTTTTATCGGCTGCCTTTGAAGGCACGATGATATTTGTTGCCGGCTTACTCATCATTTCAAAATCTATTTACAATTTTTTTATTCCCAATATTCTCGAAGAAATTGGTTTAGGCATTGTACTTTCTTCTGTTGCCGGAGCGGTAAATTTTGCAATGGGACATATTTTGGAAAAAACCGGCATTAAAACTCAATCGGATGCCATGATTGCCAATGGCAAACACTTAAAAACAGATACATATACTACCATTGGATTAGTACTGGGCTTATTAGTGATTTGGCTCACCAATATTCATTGGCTCGACCAACTTATTGCTATATTTTTTGGCGCATATATTCTTTACACAGGATTTAAGATTATTAAAAATTCTTTAGCAGGAATTATGGATGCAACAGATGAAAAACAGGTATCAGTTATTATTAAACTTCTCGAAAAACACCGCAAGCCGGTTTGGATAGATATTCATAATCTGAGAATGATTAAATATGGACCTTACCTACATGTGGATTGTCACATTACGCTTCCATGGTATATAAACTTAAAAGAAGCGAATGACGAAATTTCTTTTATACAAAATCTCATAGAGAAAGAAACGCCTAAATCGGTAGAGCTCTTTATGCGTGTGGATCCATGTATTTCTGAGAGTTGCAGTGTCTGCTCAATATCTGATTGCAAAGTGCGACAACATCCTTTCTGGAAAAAAATTGACTGGACATTAGAAAATGTACTTAAAAACATGAAGCACACTGCCTGATAAATTTCTCAGAGGCAGTTAATTAATGGATTTCGCTATTGTTATCAGTGCATATTTTTTCGGTTAAGCACTACACCTCGGCATACAGCGACTCGCGCATTTCTTTCACTTTGGGGTCGGTAATGTAATCATCGAAAGTCATGAGGCGGTCAATAGCCCCTGTCGGGGTGAGTTCAATCACGCGGCTGCCTACGGTTTGCGCAAATTCATGGTCATGCGTGGCAAACAGCACCGTGCCTTTATAATCTTTCAAAGCATTGTTGAGGGCAATTATAGATTCCAAATCGAGGTGATTGGTAGGCTCATCCAATATCAACAAATTGGGTTGTTGCAACATGAGGCGCGACAACATGCAGCGCACTTTTTCGCCACCCGAAAGCACATTCACTTGTTTCAGCGTTTCTTCGCCCGAAAACAACATGCGCCCCAAAAAGCCGCGAATAAAAGTCTCGTCTTTTTCTTTGGAATATTGACGCAACCAATCAATCAAATTCAGCTTACCGGTGAAGTATTTGGAGTTGTCGTTGGGCAGGTATGCGTGGTTGATGGTGATGCCCCATTTCACCGTGCCGGTGTCGGGTTTTTCTTCGCCTGCCAATACCTGAAAGAAATTGGTGATTGCCAAACTGTCTTTCGAATAGATAACAATTTTATCGCCCCGATTTACGGTGAAGGTTACATCGGAAAACAGCGGGTTGCCGTCTAATGCTTTCGAGAGTTTTTCTACATGCAGAATATCGTTGCCGGCTTCTCTTTCCTGAGCGAAAGCAATACCCGGATATTTTCTGCTCGAAGGTTTAATGTCTTCTATATTAAGTTTTTCCAAAGCTTTTTTGCGACTGGTTGCCTGCTTCGATTTGGAAGCATTGGCGCTGAAACGGGCAATAAACTCTAACAATTCTTTACGCTTGTCTTCGGTCTTTTTGTTTTTGTCTGAACGCTGGCGGGCAGCCAATTGGCTCGATTCATACCAGAAAGAATAGTTGCCCGAGAACAGTTGCACTTTTCCGAAGTCAATATCAACCACATGCGTGCACACCATATCGAGAAAGTGCCTGTCGTGCGACACCACTATTACAATGTTTTTGTAATCGGCTAAAAAATCTTCGAGCCACGAAATGGTTTCGATATCCAAATCGTTGGTCGGCTCATCCATAATAAGAATATCGGGATTGCCATACAGCACCTGCGCCAATAACACCCGCACTTTTTGGTTACCGTTCAGTTCTTTCATCAGTTTGTAATGCAGGTCTTCGGTAATGCCAACATTGCTCAGCAAACGGGCGGCATCGCTTTCGGCATCCCAGCCGTTCATTTCGGCAAATTTTTCTTCCAACTCGCCCACACGAATACCATCGGCATCGCTGAAATCAGGCTTGGCATACAGGGCATCTTTTTCTAGCATAATGTTCCACAATACCTGATTGCCCATGAGCACGGTATTCAGCACAGAAATTTCATCGAACTCAAAGTGATTCTGTTTCAGCACCGACATGCGCTGTCCGGGAGTAATTTCCATGCGTCCGGTGGTGGGGTCAATATCGCCTGCAAGAATTTTCAGAAAAGTAGATTTTCCCGAACCATTGGCGCCAATAACACCATAACAATTGCCATGCGTGAATTTTACATTCACATCGTCAAACAACACTCTTTTGCCAAACTGTAACGAAATGTTTTGAACTGAAATCATTGATTTTGTTGATTTTGAGGCGCAAAGATAAGGATAAGGGTTGAGTTTTGAGTTTCAGGGTGGATAATAGCAGTGAGATTTTAGACATGAGACATGAGATATTTGACATAAGTAATGAGAGTGGTTGAGCGGGTTATGAATCAGGATTATAAATCCTTTGCTCGATGGTTCAGGAGGGGGAATTTGGAATGGCGAGGCTATGCTTATGGCAGGGTGCTAATATTTAAGATAACTGGGGACATCTGGCAGGGCGGTTTACTCGATTATGCAATAGGAGTATTTATTTATATATCTGCATTCGTTCACTTATTTTTGGGAACTTAAAATTACCATATTTGAAAGCGGAATGCTTGTATAATTGGGTCCACTGATTGCATATTAAATATTCGCAATTAAAAGATTGAAAGAGAATGCCATTTTTTTGAATTATGCGAGTTTTATGTTTTGTAACTATATATAAAATATCATATAAAAAATATCTGACTTCTGCTTGTCTGTCTAAGTCATCATTATAATTATCATAGGGATAATACCAAAAATAATGTCTGTCAGAGATTTTAATAAGATTGGCGCCAATACTTGCGGATAGAAAGTCTGCCGGAACCCAAATATAGAATTTATAATCATTTTGAAATTGTGTTGAAAATTCTAGGCACAAATATTCATCTTCTCGTATAGATTTAAAAGATATTGTAGGATATTTATCTTCAATTTCAAGTTTCAAGTCTTCTAGTTCTGTTCTCATTTTCTACGCTTGTGATTAACTTAACTTATTGCTACAACACACACTCGCATTTCACATCACATCAAATATATCATTTTTGATGAGTTTGAATAACCGCTTCACCGACTGGTCGTAGCATCCGCTACGACCCTAAGCCCGAAAATTCTAAGTCAATGAAAAGCCAATTATGAAAATAAAATCCAATCAACACATTCGAAAACCAAAGATGATTCGGAATCTATAGCGTGTGATTAAAACCAAACCGCACAATTATCTCACTACTTTTGCGCCCCGATGAGCGCTCCCCGTTTTCACCCTGTGGTGCATATGCTGTTGTCAACGTTCTTTTTTTCGTTGATGAATTTGTGCGTAAAAATGGTGCCTCATATTCCCGCTGCCGAAGTGGTGCTGTTTCGCTCGTTGGTTTCGTTCATCATGAGCTATGCGCTCATCAGGTATTATGGTTTGGCGCCTTTGGGCAACAATAAAAAATATCTGTTGCTGAGAGGTTTTTTCGGCATGTTGGCGCTCACCACTTTTTTCTTCACGCTGCAAAATATGCCATTGGCAAGCGCGGTTACGCTGCAATATTTGTCGCCCATTTTTACGGTGGTGCTTGCCGTGTTTTTTTTGGGCGAAAAAGTGAGGTGGCTGCAATGGCTTTGTTTCGCCATTGCCTTTGCCGGAGTGGCGCTTATCAGAGGTTTCGACAGCCGTGTGGAGCCTGTTTATCTCATCCTCGGAATTGTGTCTGCCTTGTTTTCAGGGCTGGCTTATAATGCCGTAAGAAAACTCAAAGACAGCGACCATCCTTTGGTAGTAGTGTTTTATTTTCCTTTGATAACACTTCCCATTGCAGGCATCTATTGCTTGTTTGTGTGGGTGAATCCCGTTGGAATGGATTGGCTTTGGTTAATGCTTACCGGATTATTTACACAAATCGCCCAGATTAATCTCACTTACGCCTTGCAACATGAGCAACTCTCAAAAATTTCAGGACTCAACTATATCGGTATTATTTACGCGCTTATAATAGGTTATTTCTTTTTTGACGAAACCTACAACTGGACTGCTCTGATGGGCATATTTCTGGTGCTGACCGGTGTGCTGCTCAACTTCTCTATAAAAGAGAAAACCTGAACTCCACATTTTTTTACTTATTCTGTTAGAAAATATCTTTTCGCAGATGTGTTTGGCAGCATACTTAGCGGTAAATTTGCACCGCTTTTCCTTCAGGAAACTGTTTCAACTAAGCAAGTAACGTCATTACGAGGGAGGAACGACCGAAGTAATCTATTCGAAACAAATAACAGATTGCTTCCTGCTTCGTTCCTCGCAGTCGCAATGACGGTTTTGAAACAAGTTCATGAGACGAGGCTTTTCAAACATTTAAAACGCTCCACCAAACATGACTTTTCAAGCAAACGCTACCGACCATTTTGTTCACCGCCATTTGGGACCCGATGAAAAAGAAACCGCTCAAATGCTTCAATCACTTGGTTTAAATTCTATTGATGAACTGATAGAGCAAACGGTTCCTGACGGAATTCGACTCCACAAAAAACTGAATTTGCCCGAGGCTCAGAGCGAATATGAATATCTGCGTGCGCTGAAAGAAAAAGCCGATAAAAACAAAATATTCAAATCATACATCGGGTTGGGATATTATGGCACACACACGCCTTCGGTAATTCTGCGAAATATTTTTGAAAATCCGGGCTGGTACACGCAATACACTCCTTATCAGGCAGAAATTGCACAGGGACGTTTGGAAGCATTGCTCAATTTTCAAACGATGGTCAGCGACCTCACCGCCCTGCCCATTGCCAACGCTTCTCTATTGGACGAAGGCACTGCCGCTGCCGAAGCTATGACCATGTTTTACAATGCCGTCAACAAAGGCGCTGAAATTACTGCCGACACTTTTTTTGTTTCTGAAAACTGTTTGCCACAAACCATTGATGTGCTGAAAACACGTGCCCTGCCTTTGAACATCAATATTCTGATAGGCGACCATAAAACTTTTGAATTTTCATCGAATATTTTCGGAGCCGTGGTGCAGTATCCCGATGGCAACGGACAGGCAAACGACTTCCGCGCATTCATTGAAAAAGCACATGCCGCGAATGCTTATGTGGCAATGGCTACCGACTTGTTGGCGCTCACGCTGCTCACGCCTCCCGGTGAATTGGGCGCTGATGCTGCCGTAGGAAATGCGCAACGTTTGGGCGTGCCTGTGGGTTATGGCGGACCTCATGCCGCATTCTTTGCCGTAAAAGACGAATTTAAAAGAGTGATTCCCGGACGCATTATCGGTGTTTCGATTGACGCGCACAACAACCGTGCATTGCGTATGGCATTGCAAACCCGCGAACAGCATATTCGCAGAGAAAAAGCCACTTCGAATATTTGCACCGCACAAGCTTTGTTGGCTATTATGAGTGGCATGTATGGCGTGTATCACGGACCGAAAGGTTTGAAAAACATCGCCCTTCGTGTGCATCTGCTGGCGGTTGAATTAGAAAAAGGTTTGCATCAATTGGGCTATACGCAACTCAACACTTCTTATTTCGATACACTGCTTGTAAATATTTCAGGAATAAATGCTGAAGAGCTGAAAACTATTGCCGAAAGCAAAGCCGTAAATCTTCGTTATGCAGATGAAAATTATGTAAGCATTTCGTTAGACGAAACCACGCTGAAACAAGATGTGGAAGTCTTGCTCGAAATTTTCGCTATTGCCAAAAACAAACCTAACACCACCGCTGTTTCTGTCGAACTGAACGCATCGAATCATAAAATTGCCCATGAAGTTTTCAGAACCGGTGAATATCTCACGCATCCTGTTTTTAATCAGTTTCATTCCGAAAGCAAAATGATGCGCTATATCAAATCGCTGGAGAATAAAGATTTGTCGCTCACACATTCCATGATTTCTTTAGGCTCTTGCACCATGAAGCTGAATGCCGCCACGCAACTCATGCCTGTAAGTTGGGCAGCGTTCGGGCAGTTGCATCCTTTTGTTCCGGCAGCACAGGCAACAGGTTATTTTGAAATAGTAACCGAACTCGAAAATTATCTGAGCGAAATCACAGGCTTTGCCGCAACATCGCTGCAACCCAACAGTGGCGCACAAGGCGAATATGCGGGCTTGCTGGTGGTTCATGCTTATCATCAGGATAGAGGCGAAGGACACCGCAATGTGGCGCTCATTCCTTCTTCGGCACATGGCACCAACCCTGCCAGTGCGGTAATGGCAGGCATGAAAGTGGTGGTGGTGAAATGCGATGATAACGGTAATATTGATATTGCCGATTTGAAAGCCAAAGCCGAACAATACAAAGACAATCTGAGTGTGCTCATGGTTACTTACCCCAGCACGCATGGTGTGTTTGAAGAATCTATCAAAGACATTTGCGCCATAATTCATCAACATGGTGGTCAAGTGTATATGGATGGCGCCAACATGAACGCGCAAGTGGGGCTTACCAATCCTGCTACCATTGGCGCTGATGTGTGCCATTTAAATTTGCATAAAACATTCGCCATTCCACATGGTGGTGGCGGACCCGGCATGGGTCCTATTTGCGTGGCGGCTCACTTGGCCCCATATCTTCCCGGACATCCCGTAGTGAAAACCGGAGGCGAAAAAGCCATTCATGCGGTATCTGCCGCGCCCTGGGGCAGTGCCAGTATTTTGCTGATTTCTTATGCTTACATCAAAATGTTAGGTGGCGATGGTGTTACCAATGCTACCAGATATGCTATTCTGAATGCCAATTATATTAAATCGCGTTTGGAGAAAGATTATAAGGTGTTGTATGTAGGCGACCGTGGCAGGGTGGCACACGAGCTCATTGTAGATTTTCGTCCGTTCAAATCGGCAGGTGTTGAAGTGGAAGATGTAGCGAAACGTCTGATGGACTATGGCTTTCACGCGCCTACCATGTCGTTCCCTGTTCCGGGCACCATGATGATAGAGCCTACCGAAAGCGAAGACAAAGCCGAATTAGACCGTTTTTGCGAAGCCATGTTACAAATCAGAGCCGAAATTGAAGAATTGCAAAACGGCATGGTGGACAAGCAAGATAATGTGCTGAAAAACGCTCCGCACACACAAGCCGTAGCGCTTGCCGAAAACTGGACTCATGCTTACCCGCGCGAAAAAGCCGCTTTCCCTTTACCTTATGTGAAGCACAACAAATTCTGGCCCACAGTAGGCAGGGTGAACAATTCTTTTGGCGATCGAAATCTTATTTGCACTTGTCCTCCTATGGAAGAATATGAAGAGCAGAGTTTGGTGGTGGGGTAATGTGAATTTGAGAATTAAAAACCAAAATCGAATCTTTTATTGTAGGGTTTAGCATTCTCTCGTTACACCATATAAAAAACCAAACAACATTTCGAAAAGCAAAATCGGCTGACACATCAGTCTTAAGCCTTTAGCTATAAGCCATAGGCAGTTCTCAGTTTACAGTTGGCAAAAGTTAGAAAGTTCATTTCCAACGTAATGAAGTGGAGTGCATTTTGAAGCTGTTAGCCTTTAGCTTTTAGCACTTAGTAGCATAAACTGTCGTCTGCCGTCTGTCTTACGTAAACCATTTGCATTCCCTTATCTCAAAAGGCAGCTTCATTTCTTTTCAAAAAAATTACCCAACTTCGGAAAAAAAACAATCATTTATTATGTATAAAAAAATCATGCTGCTCGGCTCGGGCGAATTGGGAAAAGAATTTGTGATTGCCGCCAAACGCTTAGGGCAATATGTAATAGCCGTAGACTCTTACGATAATGCGCCCGCCATGCAGGTGGCTGACACGCGAGCCGTCATCAATATGTTAGACGGAAATGCTTTAGACGAAGTGGTGCAAAAATTTCAGCCCGATATTATTGTGCCCGAAATTGAAGCCATTCGCACCGAGCGTTTTTACGATTATGAAAAATCGGGCATACAAGTAGTGCCCAGCGCCAAAGCCGCAAATTTCACCATGAACCGCAAAGCCATCAGAGATTTGGCAGCGCGCCAGTTGGGATTGAAAACCGCCCGCTATGCTTATGCCATTACACTCGATGAATTACACGAAGCCATTACCCGCATCGGAATGCCTTGTGTAGTGAAGCCTTTAATGTCTTCATCGGGCAAAGGGCAATCGGTAGTGAAAACACATGCCGATATTCAGAAAGCATGGGACTATGCCGCTACCAACGCGCGGGGCGATTTGGACGAAGTAATCGTAGAAGCATTTGTGAATTTCAACTCTGAAATAACACTGCTCACGGTTACACAACAAAACGGTCCGACCTTGTTTTGCCCGCCCATCGGGCATCGTCAGGAGCGGGGCGATTATATGGAAAGCTGGCAGCCTGCTTTAATTTCAGAAACACATCTCGAAGAAGCACAACGTATGGCGGCATTGGTTACCAAAGAACTTACAGGCTTTGGCATTTGGGGCGTAGAATTTTTTCTTGCCAACGATGGCGTTTATTTTTCTGAACTTTCTCCGCGTCCGCACGATACAGGTATGGTAACACTTGCCGGCACACAAAACTTCAATGAGTTCGAACTGCACCTGAGAACCGTTTTAGGATTACCTATTCCCGAAATTACTTTAGAGCGATACGGAGCTAATGCGGTAATTCTTGCCAAAGATTATAATACCGAGCCTCCGGTTTTTACAGGCTTGGAAACTACTGCACAAGTGCCCGCTACCGACATCAGAATTTTTGGCAAACCTACCACCCGCCCCTATCGCAGAATGGGCATTGCATTGGCTTATGGCAAGCCCGGCAGCGATATTGGCTATTTGCGCGGTGTTGCAAAAACTTTAGCCGACCATGTTAAGGTAAATGAGGTGGTGGATTTTTGATGGAGTGAATAGAGCCGATAGCTTTGCTGCAACTTTACATACATTAGGTTGTAAAATACAACTCACAGGTTGTTTTTTTAATGATATTATTTGATTGGTCTCTGAAGTTTTTTTGAAACATTTGACTAACCAAATTTTTCTTCGATGATTTACAATCATCATTCGTCAGTTTATTCGGTTTTAGCCGTATGTTGCCTGACTTGGTGGACTAACTTTTGTGCTTTCGCACAAATTCAAACCCCTTCTTTACCACCTTTCGACAACAACCAACCCGTGGTTATACAGCCGACTTATTCCAACAGCAATTTGCATCCAAAGCCAAATACTCCATCGCAACATTACAGCCCACCGGTGAAGATAGGCGGCACAGCTAACGACATCATCAACCGGCAACATCATCATACTGCTAACAGCGTGAGCGCACCTGCTTACGCGCCCGGTATGACACCTCAACAACGACAGCAAGCCAACATGAAATTTATTCAGCAGCAAATGGCAAACGACCCTGCTTATTCCATGCCCAACAGCAATAACAATTTTAATCAGGCGACTTTACAGCGTGACAAAGAATTGTTGAGCATACTGAATGAGATTTCTCACATCAAAAAACAAGTAAACAGAAACGAATATTATACCTCTCAAAAGTTTAAAAGCGATTTGGAGAATTATCAAAATGCTTTCAACTATTTAAAAGACATGCTCGAAGGCAAAATTCCGCTTTTGCTTGCCGATGCATATTACATTGCCGAAGAAGCGTATGGTAATTTGCACCTCACCTATGATGAATACAAAAAGCTGATTAAACAATCTGCCGACTTCATTAAGCAATGGATGCTTGAAAACAAATTGAATAATAAAAATCCTGAGCATATCCATCTTGCTATTCAAAAATTCATGGGCGACACACTGTATTTGAAAAACAACAATCCCGACATGGTGGGCGGCTTATCATTATCCACTGCTCATGTGCCGTTCTTTTATGATTATATAGACTATCAGGCAGAGAAAGATTTGCACAATTATTTTCTCACCAAAACACTTGCAACAGGCACAGGGCAATGCCACACTCTCCCTAATGTATATGCAGTGCTTGCCGAAGCAATGGGCGTGGAAGCAAGCATTTCATTTGTGCATCAGCACTCGTTTATCAAATACAGAAACAATGATGGAACCATTCAAAACTATGAACCTACCATTGATTGGCACATGAGCGATAACGATTATACAGAAGACCTGCCCGTGATGTCGGCAGCCATTGCCAATAAAATTTATCTGCATCCGCTCACCAAACAGCAAAATGTAGCTTCTATTATCATTGATATGGTTTACAGTTTTTACCGTGAACACTGGACGGCTGACGGCAAGTTTATGAACCAAAGCCTCGACTATGCCATGCAATATTTTCACAATAACGAAGGGCACAGGGAAGGATTGCTTTTGAAAAACATGGTGTTGGCTTCGCAGTTGGAACATATTTTACGCAGACACGGCATCAGCGATTTGAAAGATATTGATGTTGTGCCTGAAGCAGCAAAGGCATATCAAGCATATAGAAAAAGCTCCGACAGAATCAGAGAATTGGGCATACAGCATTATCCCGATGTAGTGTATAATGCTATGCTCGAAAAGAACGATATAAGAGGAAAACTGCAAATTGCCAAAGGTATTGATACCAAATCGAAAAAATCTTTATTCTTTAATTTTTCAAATAAGCAGCCATGAAACAAGCCACCATCAACGACAGGAAAATATTCCATATTGTCTCTCTTTGGAGAGGGATAAAGGGAGAGGACAATAAAAAAATCTATTTTCCTAAGTGGTCAATCATACTTGCCTCAGCATTTTTGCTCATGCAAACACACCTTGCAAATGCTACCGACAGCAAAGCATTTTTTAACGAATCGTTTAACGAACTAAAAAATATGCTCGAAGAAAAGCAGCCCATGAGTTTTGAAAGAGCTATATTTATTAGCGAAAATCCTTATTGGGATAATCAATATCGCTATGAAGATTTTCAAGAAATATTAGACATTCATACTTGTTTAATCGAAGGAATGATACGGGGCAGTTCACGTGAAGATTCGATTGATTTTGGTGTAAGAATAAATTTTAATTCCCGTTATGATATATCTGCATTACATTTTACAGAAAAAGAAAAAAGGGAAATGTATCAGAAAACACTTTCAAATTATATGATATTCAAATACATGACTGATACCACAGTTATTTATAACTATAATCATTTGCCTTTCATTTATCAATACAACGACCCGTTTGGCATGGCAGACTGGAAACACTCTCAGGTAACGAACTTACTTTCATCGAAAGACCAAAGCGGTAATTGCTTTGCATTAGTTGCTCTTTACAAAATATTTTCTGACCGATTGAACAGCGATGCTTATATCTGCACAGCACCGCAGCATATTTATATTCAACACCAAGACCACAAAGGCGATTATTATAATGTAGAGCTTGCCACAGGCAGCCATCCCGGAGACGGCACTATACAAACCCTTACTTATACTTTTAACGATGCCATTGTTAGCGGCATTTCGTTAAGACGACTAAAAGAAGCCCAACAAAATATTGCGCTTTGCCTGCTGCACCTTGCCAAAAGCTACGAACATAAGTTTAACACAAAACACGATGATTTTTTGTTGCAATGTGCCGAACTCGCTTTGCAATATGACGAGTTGAATTTGAATGCTATGCTGCTGAAAGCACAGGTATTGGAAGAAAGAACAACACAATATGCAGCACTGCAAAACATTACTAACGTTGAACATCTTAGAAATGAA
>CAZFFP010000089.1:3220-12654 GCA_964518215.1 uncultured Chitinophagaceae bacterium | reverse complement strand
CTTGGCGATTACCAAACATGGGTGGTAAAAACCGATTCTGCTTTTAACAAGCAGTGGGATAAAACAGTATTTTCTATTGGAGCAGATGATAATGGCAAAGCCGTTGAAGCGGAAAATAATTGTTACATTATTGCAAGTGTGTCATTCGCAGATGTTGGAGGCTACAAAAGCCAACCAAGCTATGGAGAAAACGATTATTGGGTGGTAAAGTTTTGTATAGATTCTATCAACAACATAGCTCATCAAGCCTCAATAGAAAACATAAGTATGTTGGTTTACCCCAATCCTGTAGCAAACGATGTGGTCATTTCGGTTCAAAAACAAAATCTACATTCGGCACAGTTTATCATTACCAATCTCGAAGGCAAAATCATTTACTCTCAACACGAAACCCACATTGCCGATACCTATACCAAAATATTAGATTTGAGAAACCTGCCTTCCGGCATGTATTTGATTACCCTAACTACCGGTAATGAGCACATAGTAAAAAGGGTGGTGAAAAACTAATATTGAATCTACTTGCAATTAGATTGAATCCAAAACATTTTTGAACCCCCTGTAAGCCTTTCATAAAACTTACAGAGGGTTCGACATAATTACCGAAGGGCTTCATATCTCTCGGATAGGTAATATTTTATTTTCAAAACTCAAAAACCATTATTTTTAGCCCAACAAAAAAAACTCATGATGTGGGAAGATGATGATGATGACGAAATGGACTGGAACAATTTTGACCCGAACGATGAAGAACTGAAAAAAGAAATGGAGCAGGAGTGCGAAAGGGTTGAAAATCTTCCAATCGTGCGCAAAGCAGAAGAAATGTATGAGCTGGTAAATTCGCTTATTGAAACTATTGATAAGGACGACCTTTCGGAAGAAATTCCGGGAGAGATGTTAGAACACTACAAATCTATGATGCTCGAAGACATTATGATTATCAGCGCCAAACTGCGAGGAGCCGAAGGTGGCGACCTGTATTCGCTGCGCATGGAAAATGCCGTGATTATAAAGGTTCATGCTCGAAGTCTGCTCACACATACTTCGGGTTTGAAAATGTTGGGATACCCGAATCATGATTATTTGCAATTCCTACGCGACCAGATTGATGAGTTTCGGATACTCTTTATTGAATGGGTCAACTCGTTCGACAAAACGAATGATATTCCTGACGATTGGGGCGAGATGTTCCGATAAATAAATCGTTTATTTTTTCTTCTTTTTTTCTTTGCTCACGAATTTGCCTTTTTTGATTTCTTCGTAATCATCGCGCTCTTTAAATTTCTTGTCGTCAACATTACGATTTAAAAACTCATTGATTTTCGACAAATCCATGTTGGAGGTAATTTCTCCAAATTCATTGATGCTCAATTCAAACCCATCTAACTCGGGGTGCATTTCGGGCTTTCCTTCTTGTGGTTTTTTCTTTGGCATAACAGTAAAATTTTATTTCAAAACGATAATTGAAGTTAACCATTCCCCATCACAGCTTCGAATCATCAATACCATTCAACCATTCGGCTGCCTGGTTAATCACCGATGCTACTGTTCCCGGCTTGAATGGCGATTTCAAACCTGCCACTTCCACCAACTCTAAAAACGGTTTGCTGCCACCTGCCTTGCAGAGGTTCAGATAATCCTGCCAAGCAATAGGGTCGTTGTTTTGCGAGCGCATCCAGAATTGCAGCGCACAAACTTGAGCCAACGTGTAATCTATGTAGTAGAAAGCATTGTTGTAAATGTGCGCCTGTTTTTGCCAGAAAGCGCCTCCTTCCAAAAAGGTGTTGCCATCATAATCGCGGTGAGGCAAGTATTTTTTCTCGATGGCTCTCCATTGCGCGTTTCTTTCCTGAGGAGTAGCATCGGGGTTTTCATATACCCAATGTTGAAACTCATCTACCGAAACGCCATAAGGAAGAAAGAGAATAGAACTGCCCAAGTGCGCGTATTTGTATTTGTCGGTTTGTTCTTCAAAAAACAATTCCATCCAGGGCCAAGTGAAAAACTCCATGCTCATGGAGTGAATTTCGCAGGCTTCCATAGTGGGCCAATGGTATTCGGGTATTTCGAAATTGCGGCTCGAAAAGCCCTGAAACGCATGTCCGGCTTCGTGTGTCAGCACATCAATATCGCCCGATGTTCCGTTGAAGTTTGAGAAAATAAATGGTGCTTTGTATTTACTCAAGAAAGAACAATAGCCGCCTCCCGCTTTTCCTTTTTTATTCACCAAATCGAGCAATTCGTATTCGGTCATGAAATTGAAAAAGTCGTTGGTTTCGGCAGAAAGCTCGGCATACATTTTTTTGCCGTTGGAAAGAATCCATTCGGGCGAGCCTTTAGGTTTGGCGTTGCCATCGGTAAACAACAAGGGTTCGTCATAAAACTTGAGCTTGTCTATGCCCAAACGTTGGGCTTGCTTCGCCCGAAGTTTGGTTGCCACCGGAACCACATGCTCCAAAATCATCTGGCGGTATTGCGCCACCATTTCGGGGTTATAGTCGGTGCGGCACAAGCGATCGTAAGCCAAGCCAACAAAATTTTTATAGCCGAGTTTGCGGGCAATAGCAGTTCTGGTTTTTACCAATTCATCGTAAATACGGTCTAATTCGCCCGAATGCTCTTCGAGATATTTCCATTTGGTGGCAGATGCTTTTTTGCGCACTTCGCGGTCGGTAGATTGTTCGAAAGGAATCAAGCCTGAAAGGTTCAGTTCGGCTCCTTCAAATTCAATTTTTGCCGAAGCAATCAGCTTAGTGTATTCGCTGCTGAGTTGGTTTTCGCGTTGCAGGTCTTCGATAATTTGCGGCTGAAAAGTTTTCAGGGCAGAATCAGCCAAATTGAACAATTGATTGCCCCATTTGGCTTCGAGTTCGGCTCTGAATTTAGAGCGGGTAAGTTTGTCGTATAACTGATGAATCAACGCTTGAAAGTGTGGCGAGTTCTGGTCGAAATACTGTTGTTCTTTTTCGTAAAAATCATCGGTGGTATCAATGGTATGCCTGATATACACCAATGAAGCCTGAGTTTCAAATTCGCTTCTGATATGGTTAATTTTTTCGAGAATTGAGTTTTGCTCTTCGAGCGAAACGGCAGTTTCAAACTGTTGCAGCAGATTTTCAAAATCGGTTTTCAGTTTTTCTAAGTTGGGTTTCTCGTAAGGGATTTCGGTAAATTTCAACATAATATTTAGTTTTTGTCTGATTGTCTTTTAACATTATAAACGCCTTTGCCTTCGGCTACCAAATGTTGTTTATCTTGCTGATAAGCGAGCATTCTTGTAACTACAATGCGGTTGCCGCTGCGCACAATTTCGCCTTCCACCAAAAGGTCTAAAGGCTTGCCGGGGCGTAGAAAATCCACGCGCATATCAATAGTAGAAATACGGTCTTCAAAAGAAACCAAAGTGGTCATGGCGGCTGCGCCACCGGCTGCATCCATAGCCGTAGCAATAATACCTCCGTGAATGGATTGTGCTCTGGGGTCACCCACAAGTTCGGGACGGAAAGCAATTTTTACCAAAACAAATCCATCAGAAATTTTTTCGACTTTCAATCCCAAAAATGGATGTAAGGGAATAAGGTTTTCGATGATGTTCTTGTAGATTTCTTCTGGAGCCTGCATTTAAAAGAATTACCAACAGCTAAAATAAAATAGGTTTTGAAAGAAAAAGGGACGTTTTTTCCCGATTATTAAATGCCTGAAATCAAGGTTCGGCTTCATAATCGTCAAAAAAGCCTTCACCGGGTTGCATGATAGTGGTATCGAGCAGCGCATCGAAGTCTTCGCCACCGAAGCCGTCAAATTCAATATTCACTTTCCACTCCTTATTCACCAATACCATATCTACTTCTGTAGGTTTGCCTTCTTCATCGCAGCAGAAAGAGCATTTGGCTTTTTCGCCATCAATAGTGCAGGTGAGTTCTTCTACTTTCACTTCTTCTGCTTTACTGAATTCAGCACCTTCCTGTTTTGCCATAGAATATAAGCCACTCAGAAAGTCCACAAGTTTATAAGTTCCTTCGGTGCAATATTTTTTGGCAGTTTCAAAGTCCTGATTATTCATGGCATTTATAAAATTTGCTGCCGCTTCTTCGGGCTTCGGACCACCGGAATTGCAGGAAAATAAAAAGCCTGCTGCCAGCAGGAACAAAAGTGAACGTAATTTCATATTCAAGGTTTTGCGGTAAAGGTAAATAAATTTAGATTTTAAAGAGCTAAGTAGAAAAATCACTAATTTCAATCTACAACAATTACCCTATGAAAAGATATTGCTTCTTCCTGTGTGTTATTTTGACAGGCATCCGGATTAATGCTGCCGCGCAATGCACTTCCGACCGCTATCTTTTAGAAGTCTTTCAATCATCCAGAACATTTCAGAATTTAGTTTACAACAATAGTCTTGCCTTGCAGGGCGCATGTTTAGACGAAAACAATGTGGGCAACACCCCATTTATGTTAGATGTGTATGAGCCTTCGGGCGACACACTTTTCAAACGTCCTTGCATTGTGTATGCGCATGGAGGCGCTTTTTTATTGGGTGACAGGCGCATGGTTCCTATTGAAGATTTTTGTTTGAAAATGGCACAGCGCGGTTATGTGGTGGTTTCGATTGATTACCGGAAATGCTTTAATGTTTTGAGCACCGATGGCGCCATACGTGCCGTATATCGTGCTGTGCAGGATATGAAAGCGGCTATCAGATATGTGAAAGAAAATGCCGTTACTTACAGGGTAGATACCAATATGATTTTTGCTGCGGGCAACAGTGCAGGCAGTATTATGGCAATTCACTCGGCTTACGCTAAAGAGATTGACAGGGTGGTAATGCAAGCCACTTACCAAAATCCCGACTTGGGTTGTCTGGAATGTTCGGGTAATAATCATACGGGCGAAGGAAAACCTAAAGCCGTTTTGAATTTTTGGGGAGCTATTGTAGATACCTTCATCATTCGTTCGGGTGATGTGCCCATGTTTTCGGTGCATGGCACTGACGATGTGATGGTGTTTCCGGGCTATGCAAGCCCGTTCAGCTATCCGGCATTTCCGCCTTTGTATGGCTCGGTGCCTATTGTGCAACGATTAAATAATGTAGGCGTGGTGAATGAGTTTCATTACCTCATTGGCGAGCCACACGAGCCGTGGCTGTTCAGTAGTCCTTCTTTTGTAGATACTTTCACACGTTTGGCTTCACACTTTTTACATCGGGAATTATTAAAGCCGAAGTTGCCGGTGATTACAGGCAGCGCTAATGCCTGCACGCGCGATACCGTTTTTTACGAAGTGAATTTTCATGCGGGTTCCGAATATTGCTGGGATGTGCAAGGCGGAAATATGGTGAGTTTTCAGCAGCATAAAATAGGTGTTATCTGGAACAACAGCGGCAGCGGACAAGTAAGTGTGAGCGAAAGAAACCTATATGATGCCGTGAGTGATTTGGCAGTGAAAAATATTACCATTCACACTAAGCCAACGGCAAATGCAGGCACTGATGTTTCCATTTGCATGAACGATTCGGTAACGCTAAGCGGCACGGGAGGCGGGCAATATCTTTGGCAACCCACCGATTGGATTATTCTTTCCACCACTTCTAATCCGGTAGTATTTCCGAAGCAAACCACCAACTATGTGCTACGAGTAAGCACACAGTATTGCAGCGATAAAGACACCGTAACAGTTGCCGTTCATCCTTTGCCTCAAATAGTTTCCAAAGGCAATGTGCATTTGTGTGCAGGCGATACCGTAGTGATTGAAGTAGCTGTTTCATCGGGCAATTCAGTATGGGTTCCTGCCGATGGATTGGCTGATGCCAATAGCCCCACCACGGCTGCTTTTCCGCAGCAAACCACGAATTATCAATTGCATGTAACCGACCAAAATCAATGTTACAACACCACTCATGTTACAGTAACGGTTTCGGAAAAACCCGATGCGCCCGCGATTAATATTTTTGAAAATTTATTGGTAACAACTTCCGGGCAAAGCAAGTATGAATGGTTGCTCGATGGAGTATTGGTGGCATCGGGAAATGCTTTTACTTATCAGCCCACAGCCAACGGAATCTATCAGTTAGTGATTACCGACCGTAATAATTGTCAGGCAACATCAGAGCCTTTGTTGTATGATTTGCTTTCGGTGAACGAAAATAATTTTAAGCCGGTGGTGATTTATCCGAATCCTGCCGGAGGAATCATCAGAATTCATTCCTACATCAAAGGGAAAATTGATTGTTTGATTTATGACATCAACGGAAAACTTATCTTTTACCAAAACAATTTTGATGCTTCGCAAGCTATTGATTTGAAAGCGCACAACAGCGGCATTTATTTTCTTCAACTTACCTCACCCGAAGGAACCTATTCGGGCAGGTTTGTTTTGGAGTGAAAGAAATTTCAATTCAAACATATCGCTTTTCGGTCTGTTAAAATCCCATAAATTTGAGCCTTTCAAAATTGCTGTTTCAATCATTGTATTCTTATGTCGCTACAATATGATTTTTTAATAGTCGGTTCGGGTATTGCCGGGTTGACCTATTCCATGAAAATTGCCGAACATTTTCCGAAGAAAAAAGTGTGTATCATCACCAAATCTGATGAAGACGAAACCAATACCAAATATGCGCAAGGCGGTGTAGCTGCTGTTTTTAATTATGAAAAAGACAGCTTCGACAAACATATTGAAGACACGCTTGATGCGGGCGATGGTTTGTGCAATCGAGAAATTGTTGAAATAGTAGTGAAAGAAGGTCCCGACCGGGTGCGCGAAATTATTGCCTGGGGAACGGAATTTGATAAAAATATTCAGGGTGAATATGAATTGGGAAAAGAAGGCGGACACACCGAAAACCGCATTTTGCATCATAAGGATTTTACCGGAAAAGAAATTGAACGTGCGTTGCTGACACGCATCAAGCAATTGCCCAATATTGAAATTATTTCGCACCACTTTGTGATTGATTTAATTACGCAGCATCATTTAGGCAGACAGGTAACCCGCGTTACTCCCGACATTACGGCTTATGGCGTCTATGTGCTCGATTTATACACCAAACGCATCGAAAAAGTATTGGCGAAAATTACTTTGTTTGCCACCGGTGGTTTGGGGCAGATTTATAAAAGCACTACCAACCCCGCTATTGCTACAGGCGATGGCATTGCAATGGTGTATCGAGCCAAAGGCAGGGTAGAGAATATGGAGTTTATTCAGTTTCATCCTACGGCTTTGTTTAATCCTGACGAGTCACCCTCGTTTTTGATAACCGAAGCGGTGCGGGGCGATGGAGGCATACTGCGCACCAAAGACGGTGAAGAATTCATGCACAAATATGATAAGCGAAAATCTTTAGCTCCGCGCGATATTGTGGCGCGCGCCATTGATAACGAAATGAAAATGCGGGGCGATGAATTTGTGTATCTCGATGGTCGTCATTTGGGTAAAGATGCCTTTGTGCATCACTTTCCGAATATTTACGAAAAATGTTTTTCGCTCGGAATTGATGTTACCAAAGACATGATTCCCGTAGTTCCTGCAGCACATTATTCCTGCGGAGGAATTAAAGTTGATGAGCATGGCAGAACCTCTATCAAAAACCTGTATGCCTGTGGCGAATGTGCTTCTTCCGGATTGCATGGCGCCAATCGTTTGGCTTCCAATTCGCTGTTAGAAGCCATGGTGTTTTCGCATAGAATCTATTTAGATGCGGTTTCCAAAGTGAACGATTTACCTCACGAACTGAATATTCCCGACTGGAATGCCGAAGGCACCACCGAGCCGAAAGAAATGGTTTTGATTACCCAAAGCAAAAAAGAATTACAGGATATTATGACCAACTACGTGGGCATTGTTCGCTCTAATGTCCGTTTGAAACGCGCCTTAGACCGCCTGTGGCTATTGTATAATGAAACCGAAGAATTGTATGACAACACCACGCTTTCACCCCAACTCTGCGAACTGCGCAATATGATAACCATCGGATACTTGGTTACTCGCAGCGCCTCCATGCGTCAGGAGAGCAGGGGCTTACATTTCACTACAGATTTTCCCGAAAAAAGAGCAACGCTGGAGCAAACTTTGTTGTAAAATATTGTTTCAGCATACTTTTTTCGCTGAACTTTTCGATTGGCACTGATTCTCCAATGGTAAATTTATCCCTTAAGCTTTTATTATTACGTGTAAGTCAATAAATTACAAATATGATATTTGAATAAAGATATCTGTAATACAAACTTGTTGTGATTTTATTTCCAAATATTTTGTAAAAAATATTCATTTTTAGAATATATACTTGTGCATTTATTATGTAATTCAGGTTACATTCTTTCCATTTTATTCACTAAAACCAAACTTATCATGAAAAATTTAATTGCTTCAGTTCTCTATCCTCCCGGTGTAGCGGTAGTGGCAAAAAGATTTTTTTTGTTCATTGCTTTTTTAGCAATCAACATTTCGGTCTTCTCGCAGCAGAACAGTTATTTATGCGGGAAACCAGCCAGTTAAATGTAGCTAAATAAGCTAAAAACTTTAAGGAAGCTCATCTTTTGTCTCAATACTAAATTCTATTTTTGCCGCATGTCTGAATTACATATCTATAACAGTCTTTCGCGCAGCAAGGAAAAATTTGTTCCCATCAAACCGCCTTTTGTAGGCATGTATGTTTGCGGACCTACCGTATATGGCGAGCCGCATTTAGGTCATGCACGCTCGGCTTTAACCTTCGATATTGTGTTTCGTTATCTGAAACATTCGGGCTATCAGGTGCGCTATGTGCGCAATATTACCGATGTGGGGCATCTGCTCAACGATGCCGATGAAGGCGAAGATAAGATTGCGCAAAAAGCCCGTTTGGAGCAGAAAGAGCCTATGGAAGTGGCGCAGTATTATACCAACCGCTATCACGAAATGCTGCAATTGCTCAACTGCCTGCCACCGAGCATTGAGCCTCAGGCAAGCGGACATATTCCCGAACAAATACGCATGATAGAACAAACCATTGCCAACGGTTTTGCCTATGAAGTGAACGGCTCGGTGTATTTCGATGTGGAGCGCTACAACAGCAAACATCACTACGGAAAACTTTCGGGCAGGGTGCTCGAAGAACTGGAAGCAGGTGCGGGTAATGAAAGGCGCAACCTCGAAGGGCAAGACGAAAAACGCAGCGCTAATGATTTTGCTCTATGGAAAAAAGCATCGTCCGTACATATCATGCAGTGGGATTCGCCCTGGGGCAAAGGGTTTCCGGGCTGGCATATCGAGTGCAGCGCCATGAGCAGCAAATATTTAGGACAAACTTTCGACATACACGGGGGCGGCATGGATTTGCTGTTTCCGCATCATGAATGTGAAATTGCACAAAGCGTAAGCAGTTGCGGACACGAGCCGGTGCGCTATTGGATGCACAACAACATGATTACCATTAATGGAAAAAAAATGGGCAAGTC
>CAZFFP010000089.1:0-3120 GCA_964518215.1 uncultured Chitinophagaceae bacterium | reverse complement strand
GGTTTGAAACCCGAAAAAACTCAAGACCACTCCATCACCGATGGATTGGTGCAATTACTGATTGACATTCGTAAAAATGCCCGCGCCAATAAAGACTTTGCCACTTCCGATAAAGTGCGCGATGAACTGTTGAACATAGGAATTCAACTGAAAGACGGCAAAGAAGGAACCACCTGGGAAATGTCTTAAAGTTTTCTAAGAATTCAATCTAATAAACAAATAATACTGGTTAATCTGATGCCTTTGTAAAGTTTCTTTTCAAAAGGTGCAGGAAATAAATATCATTTATATGCTATGGTCTGTGGCATTATTTATTGAAGATTTTATAAGCACTCAACATTTAATTAAAGAAGAAATCTTTCAAAACAAATGAAATAATTTACGACTTACCTTACCACTTTCCTCCTGCTCCACCGCCTCCGAAACTACCGCCTCCGAAACCACCGAAGCCTCCACCTCCGCCCCCTCCAAAGCCTCCGCCCCCACCGCCAAAGCCACCACCCCAAATGACGGGTCCGGTAGTAGTGCCTCTGTGTCCGCCATGACGCTTGCCGGAATATGTATGTCCGTCACCACCGCCTTTGTTGATAGTGGAAAGAATAATAATGACAAATGCAATGACCAGAATGATAGCCCACATTGGAATGGTTTCGCCCTGCACATCATCGGCAGTGAAGCGCCCCGTGGCAAGACCAATAATGACATCGGTAGCCTCATCGAAGCCTTTGTAAAAATTTCTTTCTTTAAAATTCGGAACGAGATAGTTGGTAACAATTCGTTTGGCAAGCGCATCGGGCACTATGTCTTCCATGCCGTAGCCGGTAGCAATAAACACATCGCGCTCTTCCACCGACATGAGAATAAGGATGCCGTTGTTTTTATTTTTTCTGCCAATACCCCATTTGTCGCCCAATTCAAAAGCGAAGCCTGCGGCATCATAACCGCCCAAATCGGGCATGGTAACAATGGCTATTTGAGTAGAAGTGGAATCGTTGTAGGCAACTAATTTATTCTCTAATCGTTCCACTTCATCGGCTTTCAGCACTTTGGCAAAATCGTTTACCATACGCTGCGGGCGCGGACGGTCGGGAATTTTTTGCGCCCCAACGTTTTGCGCCAAAAACAGCAGTAAAAGTAAAGTATGTAAAAAATATTTTCGCATCAGTTGCCTATAGAAATGTCGTTGCTCAATTCGTTGTTATCGCCTTTGTTTTCGAATGGAAAATGTTTCTGAAGATTTTCGCCCGCCTGCAAAATTGCCTTGCTCAATCCTTCGGCTTTTTTCCCTTGTTTGAAATGCGAAACAATAATTTCAATTTCTTTGTCCCAAAAATTACTTTCAACTTTTTCGTTGATGCCTTCATCTCCCCATATTGCCACCTCGTGGTCTTGTACGGCAATAAAAATTAAAACGCCATTACGCTCGGCTGTTTCGTGCATTTTCAATTTTTGAAAAACTTCTTGTGTGCGCTCCAGAATATCTTTTCCGCAGCGATTTTCCAAATGCACTCTAATTTCGCCCGAAGTGAGTTTTTCCGCTTCGGTAATCGCATTCACGATAGCGGTTTTTTCTTCTTCAGTGAAAAAATTTTTGGCTGATTCCATAGTTGGTGGGAAAAAAGGTTATGAAGTTATAAGGTTATAAAGTTCAAAGGTTGTAAGGTTATTTTGGAGCAGCAATTAAACATCAAATTTTTGCTTTCTAACTTTTGCAATTCTTGTCCCTACTCAAAGCAGTAGGGAATAACTTTCGAACAATATTTTCTTAAAACTTCACTTCAGGCGCTTGCTCTGCTCCTGCTGTTGATTGGAAATATCCTTTCTTTTCAAAGCCAAACCAACCCGAATAAATTACCTGAGGAAACTTGCGGATATAGGCATTGTAATCCATCACGGCATCGTTGAATTTTTTACGCTCAACGGCTATTCGGTTTTCGGTGCCTTCGAGTTGTGCTTGCAGTTCCAAAAAGTTTTGAGTGGCTTTCAATTCGGGATAGCGTTCCACCGAAACTAACAAGCGCGATAATGCTCCGCTCAATTGCGATTGTGCTTTTTCGAACTGCTGAATAGATTCGGGAGTCAGGTTGTTGGCATCTACTTTTATTCCGGTGGCGCTTGCGCGTGCCTCTATTACTTTAGTAAGTGTTTCCTGTTCAAACTCGGCAACGCCCTTCACAGTGTTTACCAAATTGGGAATCAAATCGGCTCTGCGTTGATAAGCATTTTCGACATTAGCCCACTGCCCTGCGGTGGCTTCCTGTTTTGATACCATATTATTGTATCCGCACGAACTCAAAAAGACGAGCGATAATAAAGCCGGTAAAAACATGATGCGTGAAATTCTCATATTTCAGGTGTTTTTTTATTTGTAGGAACGAAGATAGATGTTTAGATAAAGTTAGTTTGTCGGTAAAATCATAAAAAGTGTTATTGCTTGCAAAGCTCACCTTCAGCTAACGGAAAATGTAGCTACAAAATTTTTCGATAGTTTTATTAAATGCTTATGAAAAAAGAACAACGACATATTGATCTGCTTATTCGAAAAAATTTATTCCGTCAGTTATTTGTCGCTGCCATTTTTTTAATGATGGGAATTTTCACGCTGCTTTTTGTTTTTATGAGTAGTTTGAATTTATTTCATCCGTATTTTACCCTTGCTGCGGGTGCTATTTTACTACTCATAGGGTTCATTTTGTCAGCCATCACCGTTGCCGACCTTTCTGAAAAAAAATATTCGGCAAGTTATGCCATTCATCATTGCCATGAAGTAGTTTGGATTTATTCATATCTAGTTATTTATCGTCCGTTTGGCATCAGGTTTTTCAGTAATGCCCTCATATATTTTCATTTCATCAATGGAAAATCAACTACGCTCAGGGTGCCCGAAAAAGAATTAAACCTTGCCATGAAACAACTCAATACTATTTTTCCGAATGCCACTTTCGGATACTCAATTGATAAGGAACAATTGTTTAAAGCTAATCCTGCGTTGCTGTTGAAGGTGTAGCGATTTAGTAGGCAGTTTTTAGTTGGCAGTAGGCAATATCCCAACTTCTTCAATTGTAGCTTAATTGTCAGAATCACAGATGAATCGGATGAAATGATTGCGCTGATTATTGT
>CAZFFP010000088.1:0-12819 GCA_964518215.1 uncultured Chitinophagaceae bacterium | reverse complement strand
TTCAATCGCGGCATTGCTTACATGCAAATAGAAAATTATGAAGCGGCTATTGCCGATTTTTCAAAATTAGTAACGTTCAATCCCGATGATGCCAATGTCAAAAATCAATTAGCAAATGCGCTCATTGCGCTTGCCAACGAATATTTCGAAAATGACGAGTCGGACAAGGCAATGGATTATCTCGAACAATATCTGCAACTACGCCCGGAAGATGATGTGGCTTGGTTTAATATAGGGCAGATTTATTCGCGTCAGGAAGACAGAAAAAAAGCCATTCGCTGCTATACCAATGCCATTGAAATGAATCCTGATGCCGATTATTATTTCAACCGCGCCATTGATTATTATTTTTTGGAAGAAAATGACAGCAGCCTTGCCGACCTCACCAAAGTTTTGAATATTAGGCAAGATGATTCTACAGCATTATGGTTTCGAGCTAAAATATTTTATCTGCAAAACGATTATGAAAAAGCACAGGCAGATTTAGAGGCTTTGTTGCAACTCAATCCCAATCATACTGCTGCAAGAGATTTGGAATCGGCATTGCGCATAACGCTGTTTTTTAAAAACAACATCGTGTGGTTTGGTGCGCTACTGCTCATTGCAATTACCGGATTATACTTTGCAGCAAGAGCCTTTAGGAGAAAAGCCTGATTTCAGTATTGCTTATTTTCGGTAAGCCCATTCGTAGTTGGTAGTATCATAGTAAGAATTTTCATAAGGAAATTCTACCCACTCTATATTTCCGATGTATGATTCAACACTTCCTTTTTCAATCAACTCTTTGAAAAGTATTTTTCCTTTCTCTTTAATTTCTTCTTCAGGAAGCAATGGAGTATTGAATACTTCGAAGAAGTCGGTAATTTTTCCTTCGCTATTGAGGTAGTATGTGCCTGCTACGCCTCTTTTATGTCCGTGTAAACTCCGTGCAGGGCGCAGCACATAAAAATGATGTTTGCCTTCGGGCGACACATAATAATATATCCATTTGAATTTGGACAATTGTTCAATGTAATATTCTCTGTGCTCAGCTTCAAAGCGGGTATGGCTTTTGGCTTCTTTGGGCCAGGAATAAACATAAGTTATGATGTCGGTAAGCAGCGAATCCTGTTTGCCGGTTTCAATGAAGTTTGAAACTTCATACTGCTTTAAATTATTTCCGCAGGAAAAGAAAAAAATTGTGAGGGCGGTGATGCCGAAAGAAAAAAGAATGCGATTCATTTTAACAAAATTCAAAAGTTACAAGGCTATAAAGTTATTCCCTACTGCTTTAAGTAGGGACAAGAGGTTGAAAAGTTCTAAAGTTAGGTGTTGCTCTTGCAATACATTATAACCTTAAAACTTTCAAGCTTCTTTAAAGGACATAAAAAGAAAAGGAACCGTTTTTGAGGCGGCTCCTTCCTTTTCATGAAAAAATTAGAATATCAAGGGTTGTAATACACTTTATTTTGTGGCTGCCATTCCATCCACTTGTCAGACCAGTTGGTATTGCCGAAAGCTCCTCTGAAAGATACCTGGTCGAAATATGAAGGCAAACCGGAGAATGATGCGCCCGACAACAAGATAGAACCTGAGTTGGGAAGAACAGCAGGAGTTCCTACTTCAAAAATGCTGCTATTGATTCCGGCATCCTGCCATTTAGGAAGGAATTGGTTATTCACAAGGAACCAATCCATTTGCGATTGACCGCCAATACTGGAAGTGTCGGCAAATGCTCTTCCTCTGGGTTGGTTAGGATGCTGTCTGCCGGTCAAAACTCCGTTTACATCTTCGGTTCCAACAGTAGCGTTGACATACAATGTTCCGGCTGCACCGAATCCGCTGCCGCCCCAATTTTCAACTGCTGCCAACACGTTATTTTTCAAAACCAAATCACCGTTAGCTGCATTTTGAGCCATCGTGCTTCCTTGTATAAAGAAGCCGTTAGGATAGCCTGTGAAAAATGAGTTGTGAATTTTCAATTTTGAGTTTCTGCGTAAGTGAGCCGCGCTACCGAAGTCGGTATTAATAGGTGTTTCGCGAGTTTGTTTGGGTCCGATAATTGAAATGTTGGAGAATGTTCCTGAAGTGAAAGGAGCGTTGTTACTTCCATCACCATCATTGTCCACTTCAAATCCGTTAGAAAGCGATTGGTCAGCCAAACTTCTGTCGCGGATACACAATGCAAACTGAACATTTCCGGTGTAACCCAAATCCACGTCCATATCATCATCTAAACATCTGTAAGCAACTAAATATTTGCCGTTTACAGTTCCGCCAAACCATTCGAAAGCATCATCCAAACCATAAGTAGCAGCAAGATATTCCATTACTGTGCCACGACCAACAGCGCCCATAGTGAAAGAATTTACTTCCTGATTGGGGTTAATCGGAACACCGGCATATTCTACACGAACATATTTGATTACACCCGAGTTGTCATTGTCATCGGGAGCAGAACCGCCACCGCTATAGCCGCCATAGTTGCCTTCGAGTTCGAACACACCACCGGGAACGTTAATAGATGCTCTTCCGCAAATTACTAATCCACCGAAATCACCGGGTTCTTTCAAACCAAGACCTCTTTCAGAGGTGAATACAATGGGCTTGTCGGGAGTTCCTTCAGCAAAAAGTTTACTTCCTCTCTGAACAATTAATGTTCCTTTAGAAGCACGGTCGGCAATAATTACAGTGCCGGGTTCGATAGTGAGTTCGCCAAACTCTTGCCCGTTAGAGCCGGTGCCATTGTCAACACCTACACGAACGAAACCTTTAAGTTTGTAAACCGTGTCGGCTGACCATGTTCTGGAACCTACGATGCTGCCGCTAACTTCCACTACTGTTTTGTCAGTAATGTCATCTTCATCATCATCTTTGTCTTTTTTGCACGAAGACAAGGAAACGCTGGCTATCGACAAGGCTACAAAAGCCCACTTGCCGGTAGATTTTAAAAATTGAAGAGTTGATTTTTTCATGTTATTTGGTTTTTGTTAATTCTGCGGCAAAGTTGGGTTGGCTTAACAGATAAAGTAGTTAAGGAAGGTTTAACAAATCTTAAAGAAAGACCTTTAAAAAGAGCTTGTTTGTTTGGTGATTGTTAATTACTGAAAGAGCTTCTTAATGCTTAGTTAACGTTAATTGAGCTTGTGCAAACAAATACTCATCTTTCCACAGGCAGATTGATTTTAAAAGCCTTAACGTTTCGTTAGCTTTACAATCCTTTTTATACTTAACAGTAATGTTCTCAAAATGAAATTTGCAACCAAAGCTATTCATGCAGGTCAGCACCCCGACCCTACAACAGGGGCTGTTATGACACCTATTTATCAAACTTCGACTTATGTGCAGGAAACTCCGGGCCAGCATAAAGGCTATGCTTATGCCCGCGGAAAAAATCCTACTCGCTCAGCGTTAGAGCAATGTATTGCTGCTTTGGAAGATGGTAAACATGGCTTGTGCTTTTCGAGCGGCATGGGTAGTATAGATGCCATAATAAAATTGTTGAAACCCGGAGAAGAGGTTATTACAGGTAACGATTTGTATGGAGGCTCTTATCGTATGTTTATGAAGGTGTTTGCCAACTATGGCATTCGTTTTCATTTTATAGATATGACTCGTGCTGAAAATATGGAGTCATATATCAATGATAAAACAAAACTAATTTGGGTAGAAACTCCTACTAATCCTACCATGCAAATTGTGGACATAGCAGCCTGTGCGGCTATTGCCAAAAAACACAATATCCTGCTCGGAGTTGATAATACTTTCGCCTCTCCTTTTTTGCAAAAACCTTTACATCTGGGAGCAGATATTGTTATGCACTCGGTTACCAAATATCTTGGGGGACATAGCGATGTGATTATGGGAGCATTGGTCATGAACGATGATAAACTTTATGAACAATTAGCCTTCATTCATAACAGTTGTGGAGCAGTGCCCGGACCCATGGATAGCTTTTTAGTGTTGCGGGGAATCAAAACGCTTCATCTGCGCATGGAGCGGCATTGTTACAACGGAAGAAAAATTGCTGAATTTTTGCAATCACATCCTAAAATTCAAAAGGTGTATTGGCCCGGCTTTACTGACCACCCCAATCATGATATTGCCAAAAAGCAAATGAGCGATTTTGGAGGTATGTTATCTATAGTATTGAATAATGCCGATTTGGACGAAACCTTCCGAATAGCGTCTTCTTTTAAAGTTATCACGCTTGCCGAATCTTTGGGAGGCGTAGAGTCATTAGTGAATCATCCGGTTACCATGACTCATGCTTCTGTTCCTAAAGAAGAGCGCGACAAAGTAGGTGTTACAGACAATCTATTGCGTTTCAGCATTGGCATTGAAGATGTAGATGATTTGATAGATGATTTTAAACAGGCGCTGCAATAATCTTTTCGATTACTTCACCGAAATTCTCGGGTCTAAAAGCCCGTAAATAACGTCAACAAACAAGTTGATAATGACGAAAATAGAAGCGGTGAAAAGCACCGAACCCATAGCTACAGGGAAATCGAAATTGAGCAGCGCTTTCACGGTTTCGTAACCCAAACCTTTAAAGTCGAAAATAATTTCAACGAAGTAGGCGCCCGCCAATAGCGAAGCAAACCAACCCGAAATAGATGTAACTACCGGATTCATGGCGTTGCGCAAGGCATGCTTAAACAATACAATTTTATTGGAAAGTCCTTTGGCTTTTGCCGTGCGGATAAAATCCTGCGACAACACATCGAGCATAGAACTGCGTGTAAGTTGTGTAATGATGGCAATAGGACGAATGCCTAAGGCAATGGCAGGCAATATGAGATTTTTCCAAACAATAATTTCATCGCCAAAATCATTGAGTTCGAATAATGCACCTACATGATTCAGCCCCGTATAATCGTGTAAAATAAAACCAAATACCAGCGCTAACACAATGCCCGAAAAATAAGAAGGCTGTGAAATACCAAACACCGATATACCCACAGCCATATTATCTACCCAGGTGTTGTGATACACCGATGCAAGAATGCCGAACAAGATGCCGATGACGGTGGCGAGTATCATGGCGGCAGTAGCCAGAATGATGGTAGGAGGAATTTTCTCGGCTAATATTTCCGATACCAGTCTGCGCGATTGATACGACCTGCCTAAGTAGGGCGTTTTCCATGTTAATGCGCTGCTGCCTATCGGAATCAAAACGGAATAATCGTATCGTTTTTCATTTTCGTCATTCAATTCATAAATCCACAAGGGAGAAACCTCGCCAATATATTTAAATAGGCGTTGGTGCATGGGGAGGTTTAATCCCAATTCTTTTTCAATGGCTTCTACTGAAGAAATATCTGCCCGTTGTCCTAAGGTTAATCTTGCAGAATTTACCGGCAAAACATTGAACAGGAAAAATACCACCAATATAACTCCAAGCAATACCAGAAAGCCGTAACCGAGTTTTTTGATGGTGTATTGGAGCATGAAATATTTTGCTTTGTAAGCTGAATTAGATTTCTGAAGTGTAAATATAAAGATTGGAGGGAAGGAGTCTAAAATTTAGTCTATCCGGCAATCTCTACAAGTCATGAAATAATCCGGGTAAAAACTAAATGAGAGGTGATGTTTATTGATATTGATTGATTATTTCCTCACCCTCAAAAAAGCATAAGCTAATTTCAATCCATCAACTTGGTTTTGCACATGTTGCCTCAATGTTTCATAAGATTCCCGTGCGGGTTTCAGAAAAACAGAACCTTGTCCATAGATAGCATTAGTATTTATTTTTTCAATGAGATAATAGCCGTCTAAAAATGATTTGATACCTCCCGAGATAATTACGTCTTTGCATAAAGCTTTTTCTTTCAGCTCATTTAAAATATTGTTAGTCATTAAAACCATTTCTTCAGCGCTATGACCCAAAGAAGCAATGTTATTGTAAACTGCCTGCTTGTCGGAATTACTTCTTAATAATTCCACCATAGAAAAATTAGTGCCCCCATGCGCTGCAAAATCAATGGCAGTCAGCGGTAATTTAAATAGTGCTTTCAAGCTTTCATAGCCCATTCCCTGCCCTACTTCTTTCACAATGATTTTATAGCGGGCATTTTCTAATAATTGCTGAATGGTTTCAAGAGGCGGTCGGCTAATAAAATCTCCTTCTGGCTGCAACCATTCTTGAAGTGGATTCACATGAACGAACAAACCATCTGCTCTTAGTTTAACGAGCAGTTCGTCTATTTTATCAGCTGCTTTATCTTCAATGAGTTTTTCAATTTGCGCAATGCCGAGGTTAGCGAAAAACGGACACTCTTCTCCCATTATATCGCGCAGATTGAAGTCATCAAAGAACTCATCGCTATAAAGCAAACTTCTGGTAGAGCCTAGTCCCATTCCCAATCCAAACTCTCCGCAAACCTTTGCAAGGTTACGATTGATTTGTCCTGCCTGCCCGGTCCCACCGGTCATGCTCGAAATCCATAATGGGGCTTTCATCGTTTTTCCGGCAAACGGAACCGGCTTCAAATTTTCAGAAGGATGTGCGGAAAGGATTGGCTCGTAATAAAATCTTTTGTCTAATGCTTCAGCGCCTGTTTGGGAACGAAAAGCAAGCTCTATATGGTCTTTTTTGCGCTCACTGGCGCCTGCATCTTCGGCAGATAAAATTTCTTCAAGTTCCTTTTTAGCATTTTTCAATGGTATCCGTTTATGCCTCCAAATTTACCAAAAAGGTATCTATTTCTTGTTGCGCGTTATTTTTAAAAGACTTTCCGAGATATAACAGTTGTCGGAGATAGATATTTTTTATCGAGCATGATTAGATGATGCTTGAAACTCAAATAATCTCAAAATACCTTTTCAATTCCCAGTCGGTAACTACTTTGGCAAACTGCCGCCATTCCCATTCGCGGGTTTGTGTGAAGTGCTGCACAAATGTTTCTCCGAACAATTCTTTGGCAATGTCAGAATGTTTCATTTTTTCGGTAGCTTCTGAAAGATTGCGGGGCAACACTCCGTGTTCTTCATCGCGATAACCATTGCCGACAGTATGTGGTTGTTTCAGTTTCATTTTCTTCTTTATGCCGTATAATCCGCTTGCCAGGCAAGCTGCTAAAGCAAGATATGGATTCACATCTGAGCCAACCACTCTGGTTTCTAATCGGGCAGATTTTGCGCCCCCGCATAACACGCGCAAAGCTGTAGTGCGATTGTCAACGCCCCAGGTGATAGTGGTGGGCGCCCATGCACCTTCTACCAAACGCTTGTAACTGTTAATATTGGGAGCAAACATAGGCAGTATATGAGGCAAGCAATACAACTGACCTGCCACATAACTTTTCATAAGCTCACTCATTTTCAGCGGGTCCTTTTCGTTGTGAAACAAATTTTTCTTTTCGTCCCACAAACTTTGATGCACATGCCCACTGCAACCTGGAAGGTTCTCGTTCCACTTAGCCATAAAACTCGCCATGATGCCATGCTTACCTGCAATTTCTCTAACGCCCGATTTGAATAACACCGCACGGTCGGCCGATTCGAGAATATCGGCATATTGAATAGCAGCTTCATAAACGCCCGGACCGGTTTCGGTATGCAGCCCTTCAATCGGCACACCAAACAAACGCAAGTGATCGAACAGCTGATTGAAAAAATCACTTTCGAGCGAACTTCTCAAAACAGAATATCCAAACATGCCGGGGGTTAGGGGGCGAGGTTTTACATGGTTTTTTTGTTCCCAGCTTTCGGGTGTCTCCTGAAAATTGAACCATTCAAACTCTTCGGCAAAAATGGGTTTGAAACCCGCTTTTTCACTTTCGGCTTTTATTTTTTTTAAAAGTTGTCTGGGACAAACTTGTAAAGGATTGCCTTTGGCATCTTCAAAATCGGCAAGAAAAAAAGGAATGTTATTATCCCACGGCACTACTCTGAAAGTGTTGGCATCAATCTTTGCCATTGCATCAGGATAGCCGGTATGCCAACCGGTGAATTGGGTGTTATCATAAGCTACATCGCTACTGTCCCAGCCAAACACCACATCGCAAAAACCAAAGCCGCTTTCTGCAATAGAAGTGAATTTATCAATATGGACTACTTTGCCGCGAAGAATTCCATCAATGTCGGTGATGGCGAGTTTTACTTTTTTTCCGGGATATTGTTTAACTGCCTGAAGAATGTTTTTGGGAAAAGAGGTTCGTGCGGTTGCCATATTTTCAATTTGCCGCTGAAATTAGTAAATATGCCACAACGATTGCTACACCATGAAAAAATTATCGTTCCTTTATCATAATGCAGACAAAGAACGATTCTGTTTCAACAGAACAAAATCTTGCTTGAAATTTACAATTCTTTGAAAAGCACTACCTCAAAATACTTTTCTCCAACTCTTCATAAACCGGGATATGGCGGTGATGATATTTGGCAACCACGGTTCCGTTTTTCACAATCATCAAGCCCGGATTGGAGCGGATAATGGTTTTCAGAAAAATGCCGTCAGCGCTGTAAAACGGATATGCCGCCTGCACTTCGTGGCGGAAATTTTCTACAGACGTTGTAGCCGAAACCGTAAAAAATTGATAACCCGCAGCCTGTGCTCTCTCGGCAATAGGGTTCAGTTTTTCTTTGAATGCATGTGGACATGCCTTTTTCAAATCGTAAGCCACTACCCAAAAAGCATAATTTTCATCACTCAATAAGGCATCGGAAATATTTTCACCGTCTTCATTATCAATTCTGAAATTATTGATGCGAGGCTGCTCGCCTTCACGAATTACGATTTCTTTGCGGTCTTTGTATTCCCAGTTGTCGTAGTCAACTTCACCTAATTCATCGGCTTTGTAATTTTTTTCCTCTCCGGAGTTTTTATTTTTATATACAAACACAAATTCCACCACCGGTTTTTTATCATCGGGCACAGTCATCATATCGGGAATATAGTTGCCCACTTTGTAAGGGCGAAAATCGAACTGCGGTAAATCGAAATAAAAATTTCTGAAATTATACCAAGTGGAAACTATGGTTACCAAAACAATAATAACAGCCGAAGGAAACGAGCTAATCAACGGCTCAATATATTTTCTTCGGAAATACAAAAACAAAATCAGCGCGGTTAAGAACACATCTTTGTAGAACGACTGAATAGGTTTCAGTTTTATAAAATCGCCAAAGCAGCCGCAATCGGTTACTTTGCCGGTGTATGCGGTGAAGCCCGTGAGGAAAGTGAAAAACAAAATAGTAAGAATGAGCAGCCACAGTGTGAGTTCTTTTTTGTAGCCCAACAGCAATGCCACGCCCAACATCAGTTCGAGCACAATCATGAAAATGGCAAATGACAGCGCAAACGGCTCCATGAATCCCGTTCCGAATTCATGGAAATACTCAATCATTTTATAGGAAGTGCCCAGAGGGTCAATGGCTTTTACAAAGCCCGAAAAAATAAACAGCACACCCACAAAATCCTGCACATAAGCCGTGAGCACACTTGCAGGGCGATGAATAAAAAAACGAAGCACACTTACTGCCAGCGCAATAGCGCCAATTAACGCGAAGAGGGTATAGATGGTCATGTTTTATTTTAGATTTTAGAAGTTAGATTTATTTTCCAAAACGCAATGTCGAAAGGCATAAATTTTTGTGTTAAATTATTTATTGAATGCTTTGGCAAACTTACGCAATCATCAATGAAAATGGAATTGATTTTACGTGGGAAAAATTAAACAACGTTAATATTCTGTTTTAAACGCTCTGCTTGCAGTTTTGGTAAATAGCGGATGCTATGCCGAAAAAAGTAAAACCTTTGTCTGAATCGCGGATTATAACGGATGAAAAGATTCCGCTGATTTTGTTTTTTTTGAGAGGGTTCCCTTTTATTAATCCGTGTCATCCCGAAATCCGATTCATCCGCGATTCAGACTGTTTTTGGAATAATAAATCCCATACTCTTGTGTTCGGGATTCGGAAATCCCGAACAGTGGGGGTGAAGTGTGTATTTGTGGTTATTTTTCAACGAAACTTTTTTAACGGAAAGTTCGTATAGGGTAATATATTTATTACCTTAGCGTTCGTGAAATACAATGAACTTTTCAGGCTTTTGAGAAAAAGCGGATGGGTTGAAATAAGGCAAAAGGGTAGCCATGTTGTTATGCAGCACCCTTCCATTCCTGAACAGTTAACCGTTCCTAACCATTCGGGGAAAGAAGTAAAAAAAGGATTATTGACCGCAATACTTAAACAAGCAAATATTAAAACGAATAAAAGATGAAAAAGCCAAAGATTAAAATGACCGTTACTAAAGAAGATACCGGATATAGTGCAAATACTTTGGTAAACAGAAATTTCATTGCAACCGAAGCGGAAACCATTGAAGAACTGAAAGCAAATATTTTGGAGGCTGTGAATCTTGCATCTGAAGGCAAAGGGGTGGTTTATTCTATTAATGAAATTCAGTTTGAGTATGACCTTGAAAGTTTCTTTGACTTCTATAAGGTTATAAATGCTAAAGCACTTTCCGAACGAATAGGAATGAATCAAAGTTTGTTGGCACAATATATCAAAGGCATTAAAAAACCTTCAGTTCCGCAAACCAAACGTATTTTGCAAGGTGTTCAACAAATAGGCAGGGAACTTTCCGAAGTTCGATTTTTGCTCTAATTTGTATTTGTGTTCGTTCGTTTTAATCTTTTTAGTGTAGCGGGTTACCTTTTATCCGTGTCATCCCGAAATCCGATTCATCTGATGCGGTTCAGACTGTTTTTGATTGATGGGGAGAAATCATCCCCCTGCTATGCTTCAAGGCTACCGCACTCCCCCTATCGCTTTTGCACAGATGCTGTGCGCAAGGGGGACTTTTTGGGCATCTATTTTAAGTTTAGAGAAAAATGTTTGAGGCTTAGGGCAACCTGTCCCCCTTTGAAGGGGGTAGGGGGATGATGAAACTTCGGTAATGGTCGTATTTACGATTTTATCCCGCTGTTTGCGATTTGCAGTTCAGCATAAAATCAGTAATCAGCATTCAACAGATTGCTTCGTCATGCCGCTCTCAAGGCTGCGCAATTCCTCGCAATGACGGGTTGATTGAGGCTTGTGAACAAAACAAAGTGTAATCGTCTTTGAGAACGAAACGAAGTGTAGTGAAGCAATCTGATGAACCTTTGTTGCTGAGTTTTAACTGACCGAAAAAAGTAAAACCTTTGTCTGAATCGCGGATTATAACGGATGAAAAGATTCCGCTGATTTTGTTTTTTTTTGGGGGGATTATAAATCCCATGCTCTTGGATTCGGGATTCGGAAATCCCGAACAGCGGGGAATAAGAATTTTTGGTGTTAGAATGTTTATTTAATGCTTTGGCAAACTTACGCAATCATCAATGAAAATGGAATTGATTTTATGACATTCAACTACCTATTCAATTTATTTTTCACCATAAATAAATACATTTCTGCAACAATAATTCTATGCAAAAATGGATTATCAAAGCCTCTGTAAGAAAAATCATGTAATAAACCTGATGCTGTTAATCTTCGACTTATATATCCAACTTGAATTTTAGCATCAACATAGCTTTCAATGGCAGAGTCAGCAGGACTGAATTTCGCAAGACCATACAAAAATTTTCCTGATAGATTAAATGAATAAGAATTGAATTTACGCTCTGTTTCACGCCTTTCAGGTAAAATTTCTGATGCATTTGTATCAATAATGAAATCTATGCTTTTTAGTTCTTCAACTTCGTGTAAAGCAGATGAATCATCATCTGAATTTGTTTGACTAAAATCAAATGGGTCGTATAAATACCACCAGTAGTCATGGTTTTTTGCCTTATAATCTTCTTGATAATATAAATAGATTTCTTTTCTTAATCCAGAACTTTCAAAATCATCAAACAAAGAATGAAGTTCTTCCAAGTTGAATTTCCAAGAGTTAATTACTAAAGTGTCGCCTTGCTCAATTGATTTTAAAAATACTTTTGTTTTCTCGCCAATATTTTTCTCGTTCGGAAAATTGATACTTAAAAACGATACAAATGAATCGACAAGCCTGTCAAACACCAATGCTTTTTCTTCTCCAAGAAATTCATTGAATTGTAACAGTGAAACATTTTGAGTTTTGTTATAATCAGAACATCCAAAAATGAGAAATACTATAACGGATGAAAACAACTTAACTCTCATTGAATAATCATTTGACTATTTTGTCGAATATCGCCAATCGCGCCATCGCACTACTCAATTCTCTTCTGCCATCTTAATCAACGCAAACACACAATAATTCACAATATCCATGTAGTTAGATTCGGGACCTTCCGAAACCAAAGTAGAGCCGTTGTTGTCTTCAATTTGTTTCAGGCGCAGCAAACGCATCAGCACCAAATCGGTGAATGACGACACGCGCATATCGCGCCACGCCTCGCCATAATCGTGATTTTTTTTGAGCATCAGCGCCTTGATTTGCGCCACCGAATCGTCAAACAAATGAATGGCTTCTTTTTCGCTCAGTTCGATTTTATCGCCTTCTTTCATGTTGAGTTGAATGATGGAAAGAATGCAGTAATTGATGATGCCGATATAATCGTCTTCGATGCTGTCGCTCACCAGATTCATCCCTTTTTCTTCGATGGTCTGAATGCGCTTGGCTTTAATAAAAATCTGGTCGGTGAGCGATTTGGGGCGCATCACCCGCCACGAAGTGCCGTAATCGCGGGTTTTGTTCACGAAAATATCGCGGCATTTTGCCATCACCTCGTCAAATTGTTTTGCTGTCTGATTTGCCAAGCCGGGAGTAGTTTTAGTTGCTTCCAAAATATTTGTTTTTTCCATGCGAACCGGTGTGTTTAGCCTTGTTTGTTATAAGGTTGAAAGGTGTAAAGGTTATAA
>CAZFFP010000087.1:10653-13606 GCA_964518215.1 uncultured Chitinophagaceae bacterium | reverse complement strand
ATTTTTTAAGAGAGCGCAAAAATACAAAACAAGGTTTGTTTCGCTTTTAATGAAGGAACATTTTGACTTTCATTGGATTATCCTCAAGCTGGTGGATGAGTCTTTAGCTATGCCTTGTAGCATTGCAATTTGTGTTAGGACAAGACATTATTCATACTCTCATGAATTTATTGCGCCTTATTTTTTTTCATACTTTCATTTCTTTTTACAAAAGAAACGAAACAAAGAAAAGCGCAAAATCCGAAGGCTCCGCCCGGATTTTGCAGGCTCGCGCGCCATTGCTTTGATTGAATTGAAATACTATTTGTCTGTATGGTTTTTTAAAAAAAAATGCTAATCATTGAATCATGCAAATCATACTTGTCTCGCCTAAAGCCGGGGTGCAGACCAATGCACGTAAAGTTCAGGAGCATCAAAAACCTATAATAACAATAGGGCGATTGCCGCTTACATTTTTGTGGACTTTTTTTGCAAGTGATTCGGCATTTTCTTCATTCACGGTTCCATTTTCGTCAACCGCTTTGTCTTTATAGAGTGCTTCAAAAATTTTCTTTTGGGACAGTTCGGTTTCAAAAGTGATGTTGAAATCTAAAAAAGTTGCAACCGCATACCATTTCTTAATGGTTGCAGGATAGTTATGACGTGCGGGGTCAGCCGTATTGTTCCTTGCGGGGTTAGGTGCATCATAAGAAAACCATTCTAGCTTAATGATGTCTTTGCCGTCCATCGTGGAAATGATTTCGTTTCCATAGTCCTTGTTAGTTTTTAAATATGCCTTGTCATCAGCATACACAATACCTTTTTTGATTTTTATATCCTGCGCTTGCAAACTTACTAAAAACAGGCTCATCAGGGTAAAGAGGAATAACTTTTTCATGGGTTGGCTTTTTTGTGTTTTAAAACGTTCTTGTAATTGCAAATGTATGATTTCTAAGCAACAAAAATTATCAGTAGCATCCGGCTACTACCCCACTGTTATGTCTGTAGCCGGGCAATGAGTGGAGCGACTTGTGTTATTACAACATGCCTCAAGTGTTCAAAAAATCGCGCACGAGTTTTTCGGCAGTTTTGAGGGCAGTTTCGAGTTTGTCGTTGAGAACCGTTGTGTCGAATTTATCGGCAAATGATAATTCGTAATTCATTTTTCTGATGCGTTCTTCCTGGTCTTCTATAGAATCAGTCTGCCGGCTTTTCAAGCGCTCAATTAAAACTTCAACACTTGGAGGTTTTATAAAAATTGAAAGTGCCTGTGCGCCAAATTTTTGTTTAATGTTTAATGCGCCTTTCACATCAATATCGAACAACACGGCTTTGCCTTCGTTGGTAAGCCGGTCCACTTCCGATAAAAGTGTTCCGTATAATCTGCCTGCATACACTTCTTCATATTCGAGAAAAGCGTCTTCTAAAATTTTAATTCTGAAATCTTCTTCAGAAATAAAATAGTAATCCTTTCCATTGGTTTCGCCTTCGCGAATGGGGCGGGTAGTTGCCGAAACAGAAAAAGCCAGATTTGGAAATGTTTTCAGCAAATGCTTTACGATGGTGGTTTTGCCTGCACCCGATGGCGCAGTTACTATGATGAGTTTTGCCTGTGAATTGACCGACATAATGTTTTTACTTCAATGATTAAGCAACAGTTTGATTACAACACATTGTTGAGTTGTTCCTTAATTTTTTCGAGTTCGTCTTTCATTTGCACTACCGATTTCTGAATATCGGCATCGTTGGCTTTGGAGCCAATGGTATTGATTTCTCGACCTATTTCCTGTGCTATGAAATTGAGTTTTTTACCTTTTTCCGAATCGGAATTTTTAATGGTGGATATGAAATATTCAAAATGACTTTTCAGGCGCACCACTTCTTCGGTGATGTCTAATTTTTCCAGATAAAAAATCATTTCCTGTTCCAAACGCGATTTGTCGAAACCTGCATCGCCCAATAAGGCTGAAAGATTTTCCTGTAAGCGTTGTTTAATTTTTTCAGGTCGTTTGGGGTCGTTTTTTTCTATTTCAGAAAGTAGCCCGCTGATGATTGCCACGCGTTTATCAAAATCTTTTTCAAGACTGATTCCCTCATCGGTTCTGAATTGTTGGAGCTGCTTTATGCTTAACTCAACACCAGATTTTATTTCGTTCCATTCTTCATCGCTTATCATTTCCTCGTTCGATTCAATAATGTTGGGCATACGAAACGCAATACTCAGCAAATCAGGAGCAGCAATGGCATTTTCTTCAGAAATGGTATTCAATTCTTTTAAAACCGTAAGGAGCAAAGGCTTATTGATTTGCACCGGAACATGTCCTTCCTGCCATTCTACCCGAATAGAAAGGTCGGTTTTTCCTCTCATAATTTTTTCGGAAACCAAATTGCGCAGCGCCACTTCGTATGCCCGCAACGAAGGCGACAGCTTAAGATTCATATCGAGTCCTTTGCTGTTGAGCGTGCGCATTTCAATATTGGCAACTTTATTTTTTAATGTAACCGTGTAGCTGCCATAACCTGTCATAGATAATATCATGCAAAAAAATTTATGCGAAGTTAGCCTTTACAATATTAAGCCCGTCTAACAGATTTTTTAGGGGTGCAGGAAAAATTGCACATATTCTGCGTAAAATACTCTTCGACATTGTATTCCTACTTAAAATAGAAGGAAAGCAGCCAATGACAGACTTCTGAGATTACTCGTAATTGTTCCACCTCCGTTCCGCCAAAGGCGGAACTCCTCCGCCAACGGAGGACAGGATGTTTCCCGTTGCTCATAATAGGAGCGAAAACACAACAAGAATGGATGATAAAATATGTTTGAAATTTAGGTGAACCTTTATCCCCCGCTGGCGGGGGCAGGGGGTGGAACATAATTGTCATATTCAACAGGCAGCCCAAATTTCGGGGGTGGTTCTCTCAAAGAGACAATAACTTTATAGGTGGTGAGCTTTCCTACTGCGCAGAGTAG
>CAZFFP010000087.1:0-10643 GCA_964518215.1 uncultured Chitinophagaceae bacterium | reverse complement strand
GAACGAGTAATCGAACCATATCTACCTTAATGTGCAATTCGTTTTACACCCTTTTTTTAGTAGTATAAGTTTCACCAACTTTTAATCTTATGTCCTTTCATAGCATAGAACAATATGAAAGCATAGCAGGGCAACATCATCAGGTAGGCGCTTTTGTTGCCAATGGCAGGCATATCGGTTAAATAGCCATATACCAAAGGCAATATTGCTCCACCTGCAATTGCCATGATAAGCAGCGCGGCTCCGGTTTTGGTAAATTTTCCCAAACCATCAATGGCAAGAGGCCATATAGCGGGCCACATTAAAGCGTTGGCAAGCCCGAGCAATGCAATAAACAGCACCGCCATGTATCCGTTGCTCACCACTGCCAATAAACAAAACACCATTCCGGTAATGGCAGAAACCGACAATGCTTTCGATTGAGTAATAAACTTGGGAATGGTAATGATGCCTAAAATATATCCAACTACCATAGCCGAAAGTGTAAACGAAGTGAAATTTTTTGCCTCTGAAAGCGGAATACCTTCAGACTGACCGAAAGTGCCTATGGTATCGCCCGCTATCACTTCTACACCTACATACAGAAAGAGCGAAACTACCCCAAGCACTAATGCCGGAAATTGCAACACACTTGTTTTGCTGTCGGAGGCTTCGTTCACTGCTTCGGTATCGTTGTCTTTGTCAATTTCGGGAAGTGGAGAAAAACGCACCAGCAAAGCCAGCAGCACCAAAATAACAGCCATGAGCGAATAAGGCAGAATGACTCTCGAAATTAATTCATCGAGAAGAGCAGTTTTTTCGGCTTCACCGGCATTCAGCAAACGGGCTTCTACAGAAGCGGCATCGCTCAGAATGATAGCGCCCAATACAATAGGCGCAAGCACTCCGGCTACTTTGTTGCAAATGCCCATAATGCTGATGCGTTTTGCCGCACTTTCTATCGGTCCGATAATGGTGATGTATGGATTCGATGCCGTTTGCAAAACCGAAAGCCCCGTTCCTATTACAAACAGCCCTGCCAAGAACACCCCGTAGGTGCGGGTAAGAGCGGCAGGTATAAATAGTAACGCTCCCAATGCCATCACAAACAAACCCAACATCATGCCTTTTTTAAAACCTGTTATTTCTAAAATTTTTGAAGAAGGCAATGCCATAACGAAGTATGAAATATAGAAAGCAAAAGCTACCAACAGCGATTGAAAGTTGTTTAACTCACAGGCAATTTTGAAGTAGGGAATCAGCACTCCGTTGAGCCAGGTTACAAATCCGAAAATGAAAAAAAATGCACCGAGAATAAATATAGACGTGAGATATGAGTTTCTTTGCGAAGCAGTTTTCATTCGGAATATAATTTGGCTTAAAAGTAATAAAGTTGAATGCAACAAATCCCTTGTGATTTAAACGCTCAAAATGTTTATATTCATAGAGTTCAAAAATTTACATAATTTCATATCTCACAAGAAAATTTTCAGATGCAATTTGAAGCTTCATGGGATAAATTCACCTGGTTTGTTACCGGTTTTGTAGTATTGATATTGCTGTTCATTTCAGGTTCGAGCGTTTATGAAATTTATAAAGCAGTAGCGTCTGAAAGTAGCATATCGAAACACGTGTTGTTTTTATTCGTCACCCTGTTGATTCTTGGTGTTACTTATTATTTCAGCATTAAAAAATATGTGATTTCCGATAGCGAACTAACGGTGGTTCGTCCGTTCAGCAATGTTGTTTTTTCTGTTTCAAAAATCAAAGAAGTGCGGATGCTCGATGACTGCGACATGAAATTTACCATCAGGACTTTTGGTGTGGGCGGTTTGTTTGGGTATGTTGGAAAATTCTGGAACAATCATATCAAACATTTCACGGCATACAGCACCCGACTGAGAAATTTGGTTTTGGTAGTTACAACCGATGATAAAAAATTTGTTCTTTCGCCAAATGATACTGTATTGTTTGTAACAGAACTCCAAAAGAAAATTCAGCATTAAAAAAATTATTCTCTAAATATTCAGATGAATCCCAACGACTCGCATTTAAAAACTTACAACACCCGGCTACAGGAAATTAGTCGAATGATAAATTCAGAGTTTATGCCGTTGCGCGAGGACCAACTGAACTGGAAACCCAAACCTAAAAGCTGGAGCATTGCCGAATGTATTAAGCACTTAGAGTTGGCTTTTGAAGGTTACCTTTCAGGTTTAGATAAGGCGATTGAAATGGGGAACAGAAATAATATTTCGGGCAGAAAAAAACCGGAGATTTCGTGGAGTGGAAAAATCATGGTGTTTTTTGTAAATCCATCTATTAAAATATGGGTTCCTGCACCGCCTTCATTTAAGCCTAAAAAACATCATACTTATACTCATGAGATTTTGCATCAATTTCTTTCAGATATTCAGCGCATTTCCGCTCAACTCGAAAGCAGTAAATCATTAGATTGGAATCAATTGAAAATAGTTTCGCCTGTTACCTCTCTGCTCATTTTAAATCTCAACGATACCTACGAAATATTGACACTTCACGCATTGCGACACATCAAGCAGGCTCAGCGAGTGATGAGCCACGACCATTTTCCTTCGTGAGAAAATATGCGGTTATATTAGAACTCCTCGGAAAATAGATTTTCATATATCGTTTCATGTCCTTCCGGATCAGTGTCAGGCTATGAGGGAAGGCATGGAAGAACTGGGAAAAATCATCCCCATGCCCCCTATCGCTTGGCTGCTAAAGCATCCCACTAGGGGGACTTATCAGCATTGATTCTATCAAAAACTAAACTTCAAAAGTTGGGAAAAGTCAAATGTCCCCCTTGCGCGTAGATATGTGCGTGAGCATAATTGAGGAAGTTTCCTGACGATTAGAAGAAGTTTGATTAATTACAAACTGCCAACTGATAACTGCCAACTGTAAACTGTAAACTGAAATTGACTGTGCTGATGCATTAAATTTCATGTTTTTTGTTCCATTTGGAAATTATGTAGCTCAATACCGAACTTTGTTGTTCCAAAAAATCACTATGCTGAAAGAATTGGTTACCACAGCAGACGGCACTCATACTCTTTTTGTTCCGCTGATAGATGAGCATTATCATTCTGTGCATGGCGCTTTACAAGAGTCCATGCATGTGTTTATTAATACCGGACTGAGCGACATTGAAAAAAAGACTGATGAAGTGCATTTGTTAGAAATAGGTTTTGGCACGGGATTGAATTGTCTGCTTTCCTACTTTAATCATCACAAACCGGTGAAGTATGTTGGGTTAGAAGCCTTTCCATTGGAGCAAAGTGTTTTAGCCAAGTTGAATTATACCGAATGGCTCAATTACCGCGATTCAAAAAAAGTTTTCAATCTGCTGCATTCCACTCGATGGAATGAGCCGGCAACGCTCAATCCTGATTTTCAGTTGATAAAATTAGACCTGAAAGTAGAAGCGCTCAACTCCAAAGATTTGGTGGTGTATGATGCACCGAATTTGATTTATTTCGATGCTTTTGCCCCAACGGTACAACCCGAATTATGGACTCTCGCGATTTTCGAAAAAATGTTTGAATTACTTGTGCCCGGAGGCGTTTTAGTTACTTACTTTTCCAATGCAAAAGTGAAGCGCAACATGGAGCAGGCCGGGTTTATAGTGGAAGCTCTGCCCATACCCAAAGGGAAAATAGAAATGACTAAGGCTGTAAAACCGGTTTGATTTTAATACTTCAGTATCCTCTGAGTAACCAAAGTATTATTTGTTTGTAATTGAATAAAATATACTCCTTGTGCAAGAAAGGTTAAATCAAGTATTATTTGTTCATCTGAAATATCAGCGGGAACATCAAGTGTATTTCCGCTAACATCATACAGTTTAAAAGAATCTATTCCGTCACCTACAATAAATAAATCATTAGTAGCGGGTACCGGAAAAATTTTCAAATCATTATCAAGTGCATCTATAGACACATTAGAAGTAAAACTCTGTAAAGTTTTAAAAGCATTAATACGCCCGCTTCCCAACTGCCCGTTAAATCCCGGATTTTGTGCAGAGATATTATCGGCATTTTGAGACAATTCGGCATACACTTGTTGGGGAGAATAGTTAGGTCGCTCTGCCAATACAAGACTTGCTAATCCTGCTACCAACGGACAAGCCATAGAAGTGCCGCTATTGAAACCGTAATCGCTGTCTGATGCTGCTTTAGTGCTGTAAATATTTACACCCGGAGCCATAATATTTATATAGCTGCCGAAATTTGAGAAAGAAGCTTTTTCATCATTCTCGTTGGTGGCGCCTACAGCAAAAACATTTGCATAAGCCGCAGGATAATAAGGAGTTGAAGTATTATCATTGCCTGCTGCGCCAATCAAGACGATTCCTCGTGCATGTGCAGTTTTGAAAAGCAGTTCATTAGTAATCGAATTGCCTGAAGAAGCAAAAGACATGCTGATGATATCGGCATTATTGCGCATAGCATAAGTAACTCCGTCTATTGAATTGTGTAACACATTTCCGGGACCTGAATCTCGGGTACATTTTACCGCCATAATTTTCGCCTTAAAACCAATAGAAGCCACGCCTTTACCATTGTTTGTTACAGCAGCAGCAATTCCCGCACAATGAGTACCATGATTGAAAGCATCGCTGCTGTTAATGCCTGCGGGGGGGGCAGGATTGGAATTTCTGTCGGCTACATCATAGCCAAAACGGTCATCAACATATCCATTTAAATCATCGTCTATACCATTGTTCGGAATTTCCCCGGTATTTATCCAAATATTATCCTGAAGGTCTTCATGTGTAATTCTGACAGCGTTATCAACAATAGCAATAACTACATCTTGAGAACCCTGAGAAATATTCCAGGCATTAAAAGCCTGAATAGTTTGCAAATACCATTGATTGGCATTGACATCGTTAGGTGTAAATGTAGTAGTATATAGTGGGCTCAACTCTGCATAATCGCAATAAGGCAAGGTATATAATGCACTTAACAATTGCCCGGTAAGAGCAACATTTGAGAATTTTATGCGGCAAGTATTCTCTAAAGTATCGTTACTAAGATCAGTAAATGGATAATACAGCGTATCAATTCCATAAGTAGGTATGAGCGTGGAAAGCAGTGTTTCGCTTAACGTAAGCTGTCCCTGAAAACTATCAGAAACTTTCATGTGAATTTCGCCATCAAGAAAATCACTTTGGTAAGTTTGAGCAAAATTACTGTTACTAAAGAGAGCAAAAGAAATGACAATTATTATAAAATGCTTCATGGATTTTCTATTTAATAATTACCTCATTTACATAACCAACTTCTATGGCAGTATTTACTTTATCAATAATTTTTTCTTTGTTATAATGAAGTTCATTTTTCAGAGTTGAGTTTTTCACATGAATGAAGAGTTTTTTATCTTTCACATAAACTCTATCTGTATATTTAGCAATAGTTTTTCCCATGATTAATTCCCACTCAGCTTCGAGTTTTGTCTGCGAAAGTTTAGGTTTCAATTGATAAACTTTCACCAATTCTTTCAGCGCGTCCTTTAATACTTTTTGGTTGTATAGGTTCATGGATTTTAAGTCTGCAGAAATTCAAAGGTAATGAATCGTAACAGGAGAAACTCATATAAACCGCAACAAATAAAATAAGATCTTTGTTAACTCTTAATTTATCGGGCAATACAAAACATAATTTTAATCGTTACCGAATAAAAAATCAGTAACTTTTTAAAAGTTCTTATGAAACGAACAACAAGCCATTTTTAAATTGCAATACTTATTTTGCGGAGCATACATAGCCCGAAGCCTCTAACTCATCTGCTTCGGAAATAGCGCCACAAAATTCTGCACGATCCACATTACCTGTAATTTGATCGGTAAGGGTACATTCATAACATCTTTCACATGAATAAAGAATGGTTGAAGCCAACAATAAGGAAAATATTATTTTGTTCATCAAATATGTATTTTTAGTTTTTACGATTTATCAAATATAAAGCCAAAAAAACTTATCGTTTTTCACACTTGAATCCTACTGATTCGGCAAGGTCAATAGACTTTTTAAGTTCTTTTCTTTTTCCGCAATAGTCCTGATAAGTTGAGGTGTTTTCTATACGGCAGGTATAGCACTGTTCGCACGAATGAAACACTAATACAAAAAAAGCTATCCATAAAAAATTCAGTTTATTCATGTTCTATTTTTTATTAAAAATAAGTACTTGTGCTCAATTATTCATCCACTATAAAAAATCATTAATGTTGATTCCGGAATAAAAAGGAGCTTTTACAATTTTACTCTCCTCTAAATAAAAGACTGGAAGAATAATTCTCATCAGTGCCAGTCAAAGAAATCCTTACGCTCACAGGGCAATGATCGCTATGCACCACATCCTGATGAATTTTTGATGATAATAAATTTTCTTTCATGCTATCGCTGGCAGTTATATAATCTATACGCCAACCTTTATTGCGAAAGCGTGCATTAGCACGAAAAGTCCACCACGAGTATTCATGTGGCTGCGGGTTGAAATGCCGAAAAGTATCAATCATGCCTCTGTCGAAATAGCTGTCCATCCACACTCTTTCTTCAGGCAGAAAACCCGAAGAGTTTTTATTGCCCACCGGGTCGTGAATATCAATGGCTTTATGGCAAATATTGAAATCACCACAAATGAGGAGATTGGGCGAAGTTTTTTTCCATGTTTCGAACAGCGTCAAATAATCGTGCAGAAACTGCATTTTGAATGCCTGTCGCTTATCGCCCGAACTTCCCGAAGGGAAGTAAGTGTTCACTATCATAAAACTTCCAAAGTCCACCCGCAAAACCCTGCCTTCTGCATCGTATTCAGGAATGCCGCAACCTTCAAATACATTTTGAGGGCTAATTTTACTCAATACCGCTACACCACTGTAACCCTTTTTTTCTGCACTGTGCCAATAATGTTGGTACCCAAGATATTGAAAAATAGAGGTGTCAACCTGTTCGGGATGTGCTTTGGTTTCCTGAATACAAACTATGTCGGGATTGAAGTATTCTAACCAACGGGTGAAGCCTTTATTTATAGCGCTCCGTATGCCATTAACATTGTAAGTAACAATAGATATCTCTGTCTGCTGCTGTTGTTCGTGCATTTCGCTTTTTTCGATGCGGGCAAAGCTAAGAAGGTGTTTACTAAGTTCTAAATCAGCTACAGTATTTTTGGTTGGTATGCTTTTATCAAGAGGTGATTTAAGGACAAAATGTTGCTATACATTCATGATTCGGCAGACTCGCCATTACAGTGTTCATTAAATTTGGAGGACTATTTTTCTATAAGGTATAGTTTAAAACTGCTCTAAAATTTTGATACGCTCTTCAATGGGTGGATGTGTTGCAAATAAACCTTGAAACATTCCAACAATTCCTTTGCTTTTTTCAGTGGGATGTTCAATAAAAAGTTGTGCCACATCATCGCGCTTCACGGCTTCTATGCGCGGGTTTTGAGAAACTTTCCGAAGCGCTGAAGCTAAGGCGCGGGGATTTTTCGTCATCTCGGCTGCTCCGGCATCTGCCATGTACTCGCGCTTGCGCGAAATGGCAAACCTGAACAACATGGAAATCAAATAGCCAATCACCGCCAAAACAAGAATCAGCACTATAGCGGCACCGCCTCCGTCTTTCTTTCCTCCCCCACTCCTCCTGCGTCCGCCACCAAATAGCAGCGAACGAAAAGCAATTTCCGAAACAAAAGCAAATATGCCCACGAAAATGATACTTACTATGAGCAAACGAACATCGCGGTTTCTGATGTGCATAAGTTCATGCGCAATCACGCCTTCGAGTTCTTCATCCTTGAGTTGATTAATGATGCCCCTCGAAAGTGTAACGGTATAAGTGTTTTCATTAATGCCGCTGGCAAAAGCATTGAGAGCATCGTCATTAATAACATTGATTTTTGGGATGCGCATCCCTTTAGATATACATAAATTTTCGACCAGATTGTAAACCCGCATATTGTCGCGCCTTTCTAATGGGCGCGAACCGGTAGCTTTTTCAATCATTTTAGAATGAAAGAAAAAAGCAATGAGAAACCACACGCCAACAATAACTGTAATTATAGGAAAAGTGCCGAAGAACAATTCGTTCACCACATCCATTCCCTCTTCCATAGCAATAAAAAAGAAAAAGATGTATGTGAGCGCCAACATCAATGCTGGAAAACCCAACAACAGAATAGTTGAGCGGAAATTATTCTGCCTTATTTGAGTTTGTAAACCAACGTATTTCATGCAGCAGAACCGTTAATCAAATTTCACCTTAGGCGCTGCATCTAATTGAGTGCGCTGTTCGCTGCCTAAATCAAACATGGTTTCGCGTTTGAAATTGAACATGCCGGCAATAATATTGGCAGGAAATGTTTCGGTAGCCGTGTTGTATTCTTTGGTTGCCGAATTGAAAAATCTGCGCGATGCGGCTAATTTATTTTCAACATCGGCAATTTCTTCCTGCAGGTGTTTAAAATTCTGATTGGCTTTTAAATCGGGATAGGCTTCCACAGCAATTCGCAACCCCTGCAAAGCAGACGTCAATTGTTTTTCGGCAGCTATTTTTCCATCAATACTACCGGCACTCATGGCTGCGGCTCTGGCTTCTGTAACTCTTGTCAGCACCCCTTCTTCATGCTTCATGTATCCTTTCACTGCATCTACCAACTGCGGAATTAAATCATGTCGTTGTTTCAACTGCACATCAATATCGGCAAAAGCATTTTCACGATGATTGCGTAAAGAAATGATTCGGTTGTAGAGAGATATGATGTAAAATACAAGGAGCACAATAACTCCGAAAAAAATGAGTATGCCTGCCATAGGTAACTGTTTTTGTGAATGAATGAATTTTGTAAAGGTATATGTATTTGAAATAGGTAGGTGTTAAAAAATGTTGCTGATTTTTACCCAATACTGTGAAATGTTAATCATTTAAAAAAAGCATTTCAGCTAAAATATTGAACTTTACGTGTCGTTAGCTTTTTATTGTAGTTTGAAAATCATCATTATCAAAGCATGAAGCGTTTCATACCGGTTGTATTTTTTCTGGTTACATTATTCACTGCATTTCATCAGGCACGCGCAGCTTATATTCTTATCCCCATGGACCAATCGCAACGCGACCATTTAAAATCTTACGGATTGGCTTATTGGGTATTGACAAAAGGTGTGGAAGCCGATTGGCTGCTCAATTATCGGGGCGGTAGTTTTTGTTTTAAATATTTAGAAAGTTTTGAAAAAGAATGCATCATCAGAAACATTTCTTATGAAGTAATTGCCGATGGACAATACAATAAAATCATCAACGACATTGCCAATCCTGAAGTAAATATGGATGTGGTAAAATTGGAAAAGGCTCCTAAGGTGGCAGTTTATTCTCCAAAATCAAAAGCACCCTGGGACGATGCCGTTACCTTGGTGATGGCTTATGCGGAAATTCCTTACGATATTATTTACGATGACGAAATTCTGAATGGTGTATTGCCTAAATACGATTGGCTGCATTTGCATCACGAAGATTTCACCGGACAATATGGAAAATTTTACGGCATGTATGCTTCTGCCGCGTGGTATCAGGAACAGGTAAAAGAATTGGAAAGTATTGCTGCCCGTCACGGATTTAAAAAAGTATCGCAACTGAAATTGGCGGTGGTGCATAAAGTGCGCGATTATGTTGCCGGAGGCGGATTTATGTTTGCCATGTGCAGCGCCACCGATTCGTATGATATAGCGCTGGCTGCCGAAGGTCTTGATATTCTCGAAAGCATGTATGATGGCGACCCCGCAGATCCTATGGCGCAAAGCAAACTCGATTTCAGCAAAACCTTTGCTTTTAAAGATTTTCAACTGCGCACCAATCCTTACGAGTATGAATATTCGAATATAGATGCCAACTTCGGAAGAAATGTTCCCAAAGAATTAGACTACTTCACTCTATTTGATTTTTCTGCCAAATGGGACCCTATTCCTACCATGCTCACACAAAACCACACTAAAACTTTAAAAGGTTTTATGGGGCAAACCACAGCTTTCAACAAAAATTTTATCAAATCGAGTGTGCTGATATTGGGCGAAAACAGCGCTGCCAACGAAGCCCGATATATTCATGGCGAATATGGCTTTGGCACCTGGACCTGGTATGGCGGACACGACCCCGAAGATTATCAGCATTTTGTTGGCGACCCACCCACCGATTTGAGTTTACACCCCAACTCGCCCGGCTACCGTTTAATTCTGAACAACGTGTTGTTTCCGGCAGCCAAGAAAAAAAAACAGAAGACGTAAAAAAACTTCCCCCGCCTGCTAATAAAAAGTCTTTTTATTAAAGTTCAGGTTTCAATAGCATTTCGGGTGCCATTTTCAGTTCTATTGGGTGGTGAAAAAAAATGCCCCGAAGCATTATTTTTCAATAGGCAACGGGGCATTTTATGCACGACACTTTCGATACTATTTTTTTGATACTAAAGGACTTAATCCGCCCAAGAGTATCGTGAATCCATCTTTTTAATCAAACCACAACTGTCTAAGTTTTCGGCACTAAGCGCCAAATAGTATCGTGAATCCATCTTTTTAATCAAACCACAACATACCAGATGTGTCAATTGTCTATGATTGTGAGTATCGTGAATCCATCTTTTTAATC